>DATHZW010000369.1:0-3483 GCA_035458405.1 Steroidobacteraceae bacterium
CTGGAGCGAACTTGGCCACTTCCCACCTTTTCACTTCCGAATCCGTATCTGAGGGCCATCCGGACAAGGTGGCGGACCAGATTTCGGACGCCGTCCTCGACGCGATCCTCGCCCAGGACAAGGGTTCCCGCGTGGCCTGCGAGACGCTGGTGAAGACCGGCGTCGCCATCGTCGCCGGCGAGGTCACGACGCACGCCTGGGTCGACCTGGAGGACCTGGTGCGCAGCGTCATCAAGGACATCGGCTACACGTCCTCCAACGTGGGCTTCGACGGCGCGACCTGCGGCGTGCTCAACCTCATCGGCAAGCAGTCGCCCGACATCAACCAGGGCGTCGACCGCAAGCGGCCGGAGGACCAGGGCGCGGGCGACCAGGGCCTGATGTTCGGCTATGCCTGCAACGAGGCGCCGGAGTTCATGCCCGCGCCGATCTACTACTCCCATCGGCTGGTCGAGCAGCAGGCGCGAATCCGCAAGGCCAGGCGCTCGCCGCTGCCCTGGCTCAGGCCGGACGCCAAGTCGCAGGTCACGCTGCGCTACGAGAACGGCCGGATCGCCGGACTGGACGCGGTCGTGCTGTCCACGCAGCATGATCCCGAGGTCCGGCAGTCGGAGCTCCGCGAGGGCGTGATGGAGCACATCCTGAAGCCGGTCCTGCCCAGGAAGTGGCTCGACGCGCTGCCCGCCAGCAAGATACACATCAATCCCACGGGAAAATTCGTCATCGGCGGACCCGTGGGCGACTGCGGCCTCACCGGCCGCAAGATCATCGTGGACAGCTACGGCGGCACGGCCCGGCACGGCGGCGGCGCCTTCTCGGGCAAGGACCCGTCCAAGGTGGATCGCTCGGCGGCCTACGCGGCACGCTACGTCGCCAAGAACATCGTCGCCGCCGGCCTCGCGGACCGGTGCGAGATCCAGGTTTCCTACGCCATCGGCGTGGCGCGCCCCACCTCGATCACGGTGGAGACCTTCGGCACCGGCAAGGTGTCCGACGAGCGACTCGAGAAGCTGATCCGCGCCCACTTCGACCTCAGGCCCTACGGCATCATCCGGATGCTCGACCTGGTCCGGCCGATGTATCGCGCGACCGCCGCCTACGGGCACTTCGGCCGCAAGCCGCAGCAAATGACCTATGAGTGGACCGAACGCAACGGCGGCAAGCCGATCCGCCGCTCCGAGACATTCACCGCGTTCACCTGGGAACGCACCGACAAGGCCGAGGAACTGCGCAAGGCCGCCGGCCTGAAGTAACCATTCTGGCCCGGACGACCCGGGCCGGCCCGGGTCCCGAGGAGCGCTGCAACGGGGATGGCCCCTGTCAGGCTTGGGACCGCGGGTGACTCATCAACAACGGCGCTCTTCTTGATCAGGAGACTGACATGAACGCTGTCGTGAACCCGAATTCGAAGCAGGACTACTACGTCACGGACATCTCGCAGGCCGAGTGGGGCCGCAAGGAGATGGCCATCGCCGAGACGGAGATGCCCGGCCTGATGCAGATCCGGCTTGAATACGCCGGCGAGCAGCCGCTCAAGGGCGCCCGCATCGCCGGCTCGCTGCACATGACCATCCAGACCGCCATGCTGATCGACACGCTCAAGGCCCTGGGCGCGGACGTCCGCTGGGCCTCGTGCAACATCTATTCGACCCAGGACCATGCCGCGGCCGCCATCGCCGCCTCCGGCACGCCGGTGTTCGCCTACAAGGGCGAGACCCTCGACGAGTACTGGGAATTCACCCACCGGATCTTCGAGTGGCCGGGCGGCGAATTCGCCAACATGATCCTCGACGACGGCGGCGACGCGACGCTGCTGCTGATGCTCGGCAGCCGGGCCGAGAAGGACCCGGCGGTCATCTCCAGGCCCGGGAATGAGGAGGAGAAGGCCCTTTTCGCCGCCATCGCCCGCAGGCTCGAGGCGCAACCGGGCTGGTATTCGAAGCGCCTCAAGCACATCAACGGCGTGACCGAGGAGACCACGACGGGCGTCAAGCGCCTTTACGAGCTGGCGCGCAAGGGAGAACTGCCCTTCCCCGCCATCAACGTCAACGACTCGGTGACCAAGTCCAAGTTCGACAACCTCTACGGCTGCCGCGAGTCGCTGGTTGACGGCATCAAGCGCGCCACCGACGTGATGATCGCCGGCAAGATCGCGGTGGTCGCCGGCTATGGCGACGTGGGCAAGGGCTGCGCCCAGTCCTTGCGCGGGCTGGGCGCGACTGTGTGGATCACCGAGATCGACCCCATCTGCGCGCTGCAGGCCGCGATGGAAGGCTACCGGGTCGTGACCATGGACGACGCCTGCTCGCAGGCGGATATCTTCGTGACGGCCACCGGCAACGTGAACGTCATTGCGCACGATCACATGCGGCGCATGAAGCACCAGTCCATCGTCTGCAACATCGGGCACTTCGACAGCGAGATCGAGGTTGCCGCGCTGCGCCAGTACCGCTGGGAAAACATCAAGCCGCAGGTCGACCACGTCGAGTTCCCCGACGGCAAGCGCATCATCATCCTGGCGGAGGGGCGGCTGGTGAACCTGGGCTGCGGCACCGGCCACCCGTCCTTCGTCATGTCGAATTCCTTCACCAACCAGGTCCTCGCGCAGATCGAGCTGCACCGGCACGGCGAGAAGTACAAGAACGACGTCTACGTCCTGCCCAAGCATCTCGACGAGAAGGTCGCGAGGCTCCACCTCGAGCGGATCGGCGCCAGGCTGACGGAGCTGACGCCCGAGCAGTCGGCCTACATCAGCGTGCCCGTCGCGGGCCCGTTCAAGCCCGACCAGTACCGCTACTGAGCCACAGCCGGACCCGCCGGCGGCCGCGTCATGCGGCCGCCGGCGACAGGGCGGTGCAACCGCTGCGCCGCTGGCCTAGGATTGCGTCATGGCTCGCGCCCGAAGTCATCGCCGCCGGACCAAGCCCCTGCGCCTGCTGCAGTTCACGGACCTGCACCTCTGCGCCGGGGGCTCCGGCCGGGTCAAGGGCGTGGAGACCACGGCGACCTTCGCCCGCTGCCTGGAGCACGCCCGGGCCCATCACTCGCCGGTCGACGCCATCCTGCTGACCGGCGACCTGGTCCAGGACGACTCGCGGGCCTATCTGGAGCTGGCGGCGCTGATGGCGCCGGAGGCGGGCCCCGTCCACTGCCTGCCGGGCAACCACGACCTGCCGGCAGAGATGGAGGCCTTGCTGGGCCGGCCGCCTTTCGACATGGCTCCCGTCCTGCGCTACGGCGACTGGACGCTGGTGCAACTCGACTCCTCCGTTTCCGGCGCCGCCCACGGACACCTGTCGCCGGAAAGCCTGGATTTCCTGGACGACGCCCTGGCGCGGTTCGCCGACAGCCACGTGCTGGTCGTGCTGCATCACCACCCCGTGCCCGTCGGTTGCGCCTGGCTGGACTCGATCCGGCTCATGAACGGCCCTGAACTGCTGCAGGCCGTCGCCCGCCACCGCAACGTCCGCGGCATGCTCTGGG
>DATHZW010000370.1:0-5197 GCA_035458405.1 Steroidobacteraceae bacterium
TAGCGGGGCGCCTTGATCAGCAGTTCCCTTGTGCCGGCGGCCAACTCGTACTCACCCGGCAGCGCGCCCATCTCGCGGCCGTCCACGATGAGCGTCGCCTCGATGCCGCCCGCGTCGACGCTGACGCGGCCCGGCAGGCGCTGCAGCGGCACGATGATTTCCTGGCCGTCGGCCCGCGCGACCTCGACGTCGAGCGAAGCCGGCTCATAACCAGCCCTGGACACGTGCAGCGTGTAGCGGCCCGGCAGGACCAGCTGGCGCTCCCCGAAGCGCAGGTCGAAGGGCGTGCCCGCAAAATCCACGCTGTCGGGCTCGACCTCGGGCACGGTACGGACGGTCACCGCCACCGAGGCGAGCAACAGGCCGAGGATCCCCAGCACTGCGAGCCCCGCAACCGCCGTGACCATCCGGCCCCATGGTGGCGCACGCCGTCTCCTTGCCGGCCGGCGGGAGGGTGGCTGGTAGGCCGCCACTTCTATGGGCACGCGCTCGGCCGACGCGAAGGCCGACTCCATCGGCTGCCCCTCCAGCAGGGGCGGCAGGGTCACGTTGCGGACCGCCTCGTAGTCGATCACGAGTGCCGTGGCGCCGTCGCGCGCCTCGATACGAAGCAGGCCGTGACCGAGATCCACCTCCGAACCCGGGTCCAGCCAGCCCGACGCCCCGACTGGCCGATCGTCCAGGCGCAGGCTCGCCCCTCCCTGGGGCTCGATGAACAGCCGCTGGTCGCTCAGGCCGATCCGCGCCACGACCCCACCCGCCGCCACGCCCGGCAGCAGGACGTCGCTGCCCGCACCGCCCAGGGTGAGCGGAAAGTCGGCGGACTCCAGCGGGCGTTCGCCGAGCGGGTCGATCAGGCGCATCTGGCTCAAATCGGCTCCTCACACCTGACGAGAACAGGCTCCGGGACGCTTCCCGGCGGAATCTCGACCTCCCGGCGCACGTCGCGATAGCCGGGTCGCGTGCCGACGACCGCGTAGCGACCCGGCAGCAGTTCCACCTCACGGCGCTCAAAGACGCCCATGCGCCCAACCCGATATATCACGACCTCGGTGAGCCCGTCGGATTCCAGCCGCAGGCGCACCGGCGTTTCGGCCGAATCGATCAGCGCCGCCAGCCGCGCTGCCTTCGCGGCCAGCAGGTCCTTCGGCGGCGGCGCGTCCGCGGCGCTCGCTATCGCGCTGCGCGCGGCGGTGCGTCCCTGCTCGGTCCACAGGCGCTGCGGCGCCGCGAGCAGCCCGTCGACCTGCGCGTCGAGCTGCACGCGGGGAACCACCCTGTCGAGGCCCTCGCGTGCCGGCTCGAGCGTCGGTTCCATACCCAGTGCTTCCGACCAGGCCAGCCGCGCCTCCTCCCAGCGTTCGGCACGCTCCGCCGCCTCGGCACGCGCAGTCAGCCCTTGCAGCCCCTCGGCGCGCTGGCCGCGATCGAGCTGGGCGAGCGCTTCCGCGACCTCCCGCGACTGCGGGCGGATGGACCGCGCCTGCTCCAGGGCCGACCTTGCTTCCTCGGCCCGCCCGTCCGCCATGGCGGCCAGCCCCCGGGACATCGCCGCGGCGTAGGCGTCACTGGCCTGTCGCAGCCCGGTCCGGTCCAGCGCCTCGCGGGCGGCCGTTGCGGAGGGATCTATCGCGAGTGCCCGGCGATAGCCGTCGCGCGCCTCGGCAATCCTTCCGGACCGCTCGTCCCGCAACGCCCGGTCGAGCAAGGCGAAGACCGCGTCGAGCGTCCCCGCGCGAGCCAGGCCTTTCGCCGCAGCCGCATCGCCAGGGTCGATCGACAGCGCCAGCTGGAACGACCTGGCGGCGGCCCCGGACTGTCCCGCCGACAGCGCGGCATCGCCGGCCGCAAGCGCGGCGGCGAGCGCCGCCGGGCGACTGGCCTCGATTGCATCGAGCGCCGCCAGTCCCTGCTCCCAGCCCGAGCGCGCGGCGGCGAATTGCTCAAGCGCATGGCGCTGTGCGGCGGCGTCCCCCTGGGCCCGCGCCGCGGCCAGGGCTTCCGTGGCCCAGACGGCCGCGGACTGCGCCTCGATCTCGGTCCGGCGGGCCTCGAAGGCGTCACGCGCCCGCTCTGCTTCGACCCGCGCCTCGCCAAGCGTTGCTTCGTCCTGCTGCGCCTGGCGCCTGCGCAGCGCATCGGCCGTCGCGGCCTCCAGGGCCTCGTTGCCCGTCGCCGCGGAATGCTCCTCGACCTGTTCCGGCAGCCAGACGAATACGTAGGCGAGACCCAGCAAGGCCAGCACGACGGCTCCCGCCCCGGCGCGACGGCGCCAGCGGGTATTGCCGTCGCGGGCTTGGCCGGGCTCGGGCGGCGACGCGGCCGGCGGCAAGGCCGCGCGCGGCCCGATGGCTTCGTCGTCCGGCTCCGCCAGGGCGCAGGCCAGCTCGTGCTCGACCTCCTTCATCGAGGCCGGCCGTGCCGACGGCGATTTCGCCAGCAGCCGCAGTGCCAGCTGCCTGGCCCGCTCGGGCGCCGGCGCACGGGGCACCAGCGGGGGAACGGGTTCGTGCAGGATCCTTTCGCGCGTGATGTCGGGGTAGTAGGGAGGCTGCCCCGCCAGCAACTCGTAGAGCATCGCACCGAAGGCGTACAGGTCGTCGGCCGGGCTTGCCGGCTCGCCCCGCAGCTGCTGCGGGCTGATGTTGTACGGGGAGCCTCCGCCCGGCGCTCCGCCGGCCAGGGTCGCGAGCCCGAAGTCGGCGAGCCGCGCCCGGCCGCCGGCATCGAGCAGCACGTTCGCGCACTTCAGGTCGCGATGCACCAGGCCTCGCTCGTGAGCGGCCCCGAGCGCTTTCGCCACGTCCAGCAGGAATCCCGAGAAGACCGCGAACGAGCGCCCGCGGAATTGCCCGAGGTCGCCGCCCGGGAGGTACTCCATCTCGAGAAGCAGGAATCCGTCTGCCTCGTGAAGCCCCAGGATTTCCACGGCGCTGCCGGCCGGCAGCATCCGTGCAAACCCGATCTCGTTTTCGAGGCGCGAGCGTGCAAGCGGTGTTTCCAGCACACGACGATCGAGGACCTTGAGGGCGACACGACGGCCCAGCTTGCGGTCCTCCGCCAGCCAGACCTGCGACGAACCGCCTTCGGCGACCCGCCGCACGAGAGCGAATCGCGACCCGAGCTCGAGCCCGGGCGTGAGGACCGTCAAGGCCGGCAATCAGCCCGCGCCGGGACTCGGCGCTCCTCCCGAACCGTCGGCCACTGGCGCGCCCGAGGCGAACCCGGTCTCGTCGACGTAAAGCTCGTGCAGCAGGCGTCGCCACTCGGCGTACTGCTGGTCCGCGGTGCCCGTCAGCCTGAGCGTCCGGCCCTCGACGTCGACGACCAGCGGCGCGGCTTCGGCCTCGAACGAGTTCGACAACTCCTTCAGCGCATCGGTGTGGATCTTGGATTCCTCGCGCTTCTTCATGCCGCTCATGACTGCCATGACACCGCCGGCCGCGGCGCCGTAACGCGCGGCGTCGACGACGCGCGCGCAGTTGCTGCTGCCGCAACTGTCCGGCACCAGCACCGCCGCGGCGACCGCAAGTGCACCGAGGGCCATGCGCGTCCGCGCCTGGGCCTTGAGGCGCTCCTCGGCGGTGATCTCGTCATAGGAATAGCGGCGCCAGTTCGAGTACGGCTCGTCCATCTTTTCCGTGAACGATGCATAGCCGTCGCTGACCGCATCGACCATGCCGTCGTCGCGCTCGCGTATCGCTTCCACCCGGTTGAGCACCGGGTCGTTTGCCGCCGGCAGCCTGGCCGCGCGGTAGAGGCCCGTCTTCTCGTCCTTGACAAGATAGCTTCCAAAAGCGGCCGGGGCGAATTCGCTGGCGAAGCGCAGCTCGCTCACCCGCTGCACCTCCGCCAGCTGCTCGGAGCTGAGTTTCCTGCGCGCCTCGAGCAGGTCATTCGCGATGTTGACGTAGACGTTCTCGAAGGGATCGCGACCCAGGTTGCCGCCCTCCTTGTACGATCGCGTGTCAGCCTGTCCTTCGTAGTCCCCGTCGAGCCAGACGCGCCCGGTCGAGTCCTGGGCGTGGATCGCCAGCTTCAGCTCCGCGCCGTTGGACTCGAGGATCTTGCCGGTGACGATGAGATCCGTGGAATCGACCAGAGCCGGCACCACGCGTACGGCACCCCACTGGGCCGTGCCGGCCAGGGTGTCCCGGAGCTGCGACGGAAAGTACCTCGCCTCGGCCCGGCGAATGTCGGGATAGACGCGTTTCTCGTCGGCGAGGTCGGGGTTTTCCTCGACCTCCTTCGGGATGCCGGCGTCGAACACGCGGATGCCGACATCGAGCAGTCGTTCACCGGCGACCTCGTCCGTCGCCTGCACCGCCTGCAACTGTGGCAAGGGCCGCGTTTCCTTGACGACGCAACCGGCCGTCAGGCCGGCCAGTGCCGCCAGGACCAACACACTTTGCATCGTCCGTTTCATCATCGTCCGTCCCGCCGGGCCCGTCACTGGCCCTTCTTGTACTTCCGGTATTCCTCCCAGAGCGCCGCGCGCAGCTCCGGATCGGTTTCCTTCATCGCCGCCTCGCGAATCTGCCTGGCCACGACGTCGTCGTCGCTGCCGTCGGGAATGTCCGGCGGGATGTCGCGCGGGCCGGACCCCGTCGCGCCACCGGTCCCGGTCCCTCCGCCCTGGGTAGCCTCGCCCTGATCCTGCTCGCCGCCCGCGCCCACGGACTCCAGCCCGCCGCGCGACCCGCCTGTGCCGGCTTCGGGTCCGCTGCCGCCATCCCCCTGTGCGCCTGCCTCGTCGTCGCCGCCCGCCGCGCCAGCCTCACCCTGTTGCGCCGCACGCTCCCGCGCGGTCTGTTCCTGCGCCGCGCGGACGGCGGCGTCGAAGGCCCCGAAAGTCTCGTCGAGGCGCCGGTCGATCGCGGCACGGCGATCCTCGCCGCCGGGCACGCTGGGCCCCGACCCCGCACCCGTACCGCCGGCCGGCTTGGTTGCCGGACCCGTGGAGCCCCCGCCCGCCGATGCGGCCGGGTCGCCGGCAGCGCCGGCCTGTGTGCCGTCCGCCCCCTCCGGGTCGCCGGCGGCGTCTGCTCCCTGGCCCGATCCGGCTCCCGGCAGGGCAAACGGATCCTCGGGCTCGCCGTCAGCGCCGCTCGAGCCGCCCTTGGCCCATGGGTTGTCGCCACCGCCGCCCGTGCCCGCGTCGGGGCTTTGGCCCGGGCTGCCGGATTGCTGGCCACCC
>DATHZW010000371.1:0-3936 GCA_035458405.1 Steroidobacteraceae bacterium
GACCTTGAAGTCCATGTCGCCGAGGTGGTCCTCGTCGCCCAGGATGTCGGTGAGCACCGCGAAGCGGTCGCCTTCCTTGACCAGGCCCATCGCCACGCCGGAGCACGGCGCCTTGATCGGCACGCCGGCATCCATCAGCGCCAGGCTGGTGCCGCAGACGCTGGCCATGGAACTCGAGCCGTTGGACTCGAGGATCTCCGACACCACGCGCAGCACATACGGGAACTCGGTCAGGTCAGGCATCACGGCCATGATGCCCCGGCGGGCAAGGTTGCCGTGGCCGATCTCGCGCCGCTTCGGCGAGCCCATGAAGCCCGTCTCGCCGACGCTGAACGGCGGGAAGTTGTAATGCAGCATGAACGGCTCGCGGCGCTCGCCGGTCAGGGCGTCGACGATCTGCGCGTCGCGGCCGGTGCCGAGCGTGGTCGTGACCAGCGCCTGGGTCTCGCCGCGGGTGAACAGCGCGGAGCCATGGGTGCGCGGCAGCATGCCGACCTCCACACGGATCGGCCTGACGGTACGCGTGTCGCGGCCGTCGATGCGCGGCTTGCCGTCGAGGATGCGGCCCCGGACCAGCCGGTACTCGAGCCAGAACAACTCGGAGTCGACGTCGTCCTTGGAGAACTTCGCGTTGTCGCCCTCGCACAGCGCCGCGACGGTCGCCGCCTTCACCTCGCCGACCTTGGCGTGGCGGGCCTGCTTCTCGACGATGCCATAGGCCTCGTCCATGCCCGCCGCAGCGTGCGCGGCCACCGCCTGCTTCAACTCGGTGTTGGGCGCCGGCGGCGTCCAGTTCCACTTCGGCTTGCCGGCTTCGGCAACCAGCTTCTCGATCGCCTCGATGGCGACCTGCATCTGCTGGTGGCCGAACAGGACGGCGCCGAGCATCACGTCCTCGGGCAGGATCCTGGCCTCGGACTCGACCATCAACACGCCTTCGCGCGTTCCGGCCACGACGAGGTCGAGCCTCGACTCCGTCTTGATCTCGGTGGCGGTCGGGTTCAACAGGTACTGGCCGTCCTTGTAGCCCACCCGCGCGGCGGCGATCGGGCCCTTGAACGGCACGCCCGACAGCGCCAGCGCCGCTGACGCGCCAAGCAGCGCCGGAATGTCGGTGTCGACTTCCGGGTTGACCGACATGACGGTCGCCACGACCTGGACTTCGTTGTAGAAATCATCAGGGAACAGCGGCCGGATCGGGCGATCGATCAGGCGGGAGGTCAGGACCTCCTTCTCCGAAGGACGGCCTTCGCGCTTGAAGAAACCGCCCGGGATCTTGCCCGCGGCGTAGGTCTTTTCCTGGTAGTTGACGGTCAGCGGGAAGAAGTCGCGTCCTGCGACGGCTTCCTTCCGCGCCACGGCGGTTACCAGTACGACGGTGTCGGACATGGTCACGAGCACGGCGCCATCGGCCTGGCGCGCCATGCGGCCAGTCTCCAATGTCACCGTGTGCGCGCCGAATTGAAAAGTCTGCTGGGCAACGCTCACGCTGGATACCTCGTCAAAGTGCGGTGTGGGGGCTTCTCGGGAGGGCCGATGACTCGGCCGTCACCGAACGGCGCGGCGATCAGCGGCGCAGGCCCAGGTCGGCCACGATCTTGGTGTAACGATCGGGGACGGTCGCCTTGAGGTAATCAAGCAGCTTGCGCCGCTGGGCCACCATCTTGAGCAAGCCGCGGCGCGAAGCATGGTCGCTCTTGTGCGCGGCGAAGTGGCCGGTCAGGCCGTTGATGCGCTCGGAGAGCAGAGCGATCTGCACCTCCGGAGAACCCGTATCCTTGGAGTTGACGCGGAACTTGCTGACAAGCTCTGCTTTCTGCTCGGTCTTGAGTGGCATGTGCTAAAAGAACCTTCTTGAAAACTCAGTAACTTACCCTTAAGCGAAGCCAGGTATTTTAACCTTGCTGGCTGCCCGCCTCAAGCGGCTTCGGTCCGGCCTCGCCGGCCGCGAGGTCCAGCATGATCCGGAAGGGGGCCAGACGGCGCCCCTCGGGGTTCATCTGACCCACGCCCAGGAAGACGGCCCCGGGTCCATAGATCCGCACCCGCGCCCCGCCGGGACCTTCGGCGAAAACAGCCTGGCCTTGCAGGATACAGGCCTGTTCCGCCGCGCCGACCGTGACCGCCGGCCAATGGGACAAGGCGAAGTCGGCGCCATGCAGCAGGTCGTCCAGCGCCTCTTCACCGCCCTCTCGCAGGCGCGCCTCCAGCTCGTCCAGGCTCCACATCCGTTCGTCCCGGAAGGGGCCCAGGCGGGTCCGGCGCAGGCCGACGACGTGCCCCAGCGTGCCCAGGGCCCCGGCAATGTCCTCGACCAGGGTGCGGACGTAGGTGCCCTTGCTGCAAACCACTTCCAGCGACAACCGCCGCCCGTCCCAGTGGGCCCCACCCAGCGAGTGGATCGTCACGGAGCGGGGTTCACGGGTGACCTCGATGCCCTGGCGAGCCAGCTTGTAAAGCCTCCTGCCGTCCTGCTTCAGCGCCGAGTACATCGGCGGCACCTGCTGGATGGGGCCGAGAAACTTCTTTAGCGTCGCGTCGAGCCTCTCCCGAAGGTCTGGCGGCACCGGCAGGGTCTCGACGACCGCGCCTTCCGCGTCCCCCGTCTCGGTCCGCGATCCCAGTTCCGCGACGACCTCGTAGGTCTTGTCTGCGTCCAGCAACATGCCGGCGGCCTTGGTGGCCTGTCCGAAGCACAGCGGCAGCAGGCCGCTGGCCAGCGGGTCGAGACTGCCGGTATGCCCGGCCTTGCGGGCCCGGAACAGGCGCCGCGCCTGCTGCAGCGCGGCATTGCTGGAAAGGCCCGCGGGCTTGTCCAGCAGCAGGATGCCGTCGACGTCGCGCCACGCGACCCGCGGGCGCGCCTGCCTGCCCCCGGCGTCGGTCATTCGTCCTCGCGCGGAGCTTCTTGGCGCCGCTCATCTTCCGCGACGGCCCCGGATATCAGCGAGGACAGCCGCGCGCCGCGGTCGATGCTCTCATCGATCTTGAAATCCAGCTCTGGCGTGACCCGCAGACGCAGCTGGCCGCGTAACTCGTGCCGCAGGAAGCCAGCTGCATGGCGAAGCGCCTCCAGCGCCACCTGCGCGTCGCCCTGGCCGGCAAAGGGCGTGAAGAACACCCTCGCATGGGTCAGGTCCCGGGATACCTCGACCGCCGTGATGGTTACCAGGCCGACTCGAGGGTCCTTGATCTCCCGCCGCACCAGCTCCGCGAGCAGCCTCTTGAGCTGCTCCTCGACCCGGCGAGATCGCGAGAATTCCTTCGGCACGCGCGTCCCCCGGTCAGAGCTTGCGCGCGACTTCGACGCGGTTGAAGCACTCGATCTGGTCGCCGACCCGGATGTCGTTGTAGCCCTTCACGCCGATGCCGCACTCGGTGCCGGAGCGAACCTCGCTGGCGTCGTCCTTGAAGCGCTTCAGCGATTCCAGCTCGCCCTGGAATATCACCACGTTGTCCCGCAGGACGCGGATCGGCAGGTTGCGCCGGACCACGCCGTCGGTCACCAGGCAGCCGGCCACCGTGCCGAACTTGCTCGAGCGGAACACCTCGCGGACCTCGGCCAGGCCGAGTATCTGTTCCTTGATCTCCGGCGCGAGCATGCCGGTCATCGCGACCCGGACATCGTCGATGGCCTCGTATATCACGCTGTAATAGCGGATCTCGACGTGCTGTTCCTTGACGGCGGCGCGCGCGGCCGCGTCGGCGCGGACATCGAAGCCGATGATCTTGGCGTTGGACGCCGCGGCCAGCATGACGTCGGACTCGGTGATGCCGCCCACGCCGCTGGCGATGACCTTGACCGTCACCTCGTCGGTGCCGAGCTTGGTCAGCGCCTCGGTGAGCGCCTCGGCCGAGCCCTGGACGTCGTCCTTGACCAGCATCTGGATGCTCTGGCGACCCTCCTCGCCCATCTGCGAGAACACGTCCTCGGAC
>DATHZW010000372.1:0-4866 GCA_035458405.1 Steroidobacteraceae bacterium
GCGCCCTGGAGGTCTCCATGCCCGTCGCCCAGCCCGGGGAACTGTGGGTCGAGTCGGGGCGCTGGGAGCAGTACGGCCCCGAATTGCTGCGTTTCAAGGACCGGCACGGCCGCGACATGGTGCTCGGGCCGACCCACGAGGACGTGATCACGGACCTCGCCCGCCGGGAGCTCAAGTCCTACCGGCAGCTGCCGGTCAACTTCTACCAGATCCAGACCAAGTTCCGCGACGAGATCAGGCCGCGCTTCGGCATCATGCGCGCACGCGAATTCGTGATGAAGGACGCCTACAGCTTCCACGCCGATGCGGCGTCGCTGGAGGACGGTTACCAGCGAATGCATGCCGCGTACACGGCGATCTTCACGCGGCTGCAACTGGATTTCCGCGCCGTGCTGGCGGATACCGGCGCCATCGGCGGCAATGTGTCGCAGGAATTTCACGTGCTCGCCAGCTCCGGCGAGGACGCGATCGCCTTTTCGGACGGCGACGACTACGCGGCCAACCTGGAAATGGCCGCGGCCGCGCCGCCCACGGGGCGCCGGCCCGCGCCCGAAGGGGTCCTGGCCAGGGTCGCAACACCGGGCGCCCGCACGATCGCCGAGGTCAGCGCCTTCCTGAAGCTGCCGCCCGAGAGACTGGTCAAGACCCTGCTGGTGGAATCCGACGACGGCGGGCTGGTCGGGCTCGTGGTCCGCGGCGACCACGAACTCAACGCGGTGAAGGCGCAGAAGCTGCCGGGGGTCGGAAGCCCGCTCAGGATGGCCCAGGCGCCACAGATTTCCGCGGCCGTCGGATGCGAGCCGGGATTCATAGGCCCGGTGGGCCTCGAGTTCCCGCTTTATGCGGACTATTCGGCGCTCGCGCTCGCCGACTTCGCCTGCGGCGCCAACCAGATCGACGCCCACCTGACCGGGGTCAACTGGGGACGCGACCTGCCCGAACCCCGCGCCGCGGACCTGCGCAACGTGGTCGAGGGCGATCCAAGCCCCAGTGGCAGGGGCCACCTGCGGATTGCACGCGGCATCGAGGTGGGCCACATATTCCAGCTCGGCTGCAAGTACAGCGAGGCGCTGGGCGCCACGGTGCTCGACGAGCAGGGCAAGAGCGTCACCATGTCCATGGGCTGCTACGGGATCGGCGTGACCCGGGTCGTGGCCGCGGCGATCGAGCAGAACAACGACGAGCGCGGGATCATCTGGCCCGAGCCGATTGCGCCGTTCACGGTCATCATCGTCGGGCTCAACTGGGCCAAGTCCGCCAGGGTCCGGGAGGTGGCGGAGCGGCTCTACGCCGGCTTGAACGAAGCCGGGGTGGACGTCCTGCTGGACGATCGCGATGCCCGTCCGGGCGTCAAGTTCGCGGATGCCGAGCTGATCGGGATCCCGCACCGGGTTGTGGTGGCGGAGCGCGGGCTGGAAGCCGGCAAGCTCGAGTATCGACACCGGCGCGCGGAGCAGAACGAGGAACTGCCGCTGGATGACGCCGTGGCCGCGATCCTCGGACGTCTGGGCAGCGGCTGACGGGAGCACCGGAGGCGCCATGCTGCGACGGATGCCGACCCTGCTGATGCTCGCGGCGGCGGCGCTTGCGCCGGCGGCGGCCGTCGCCGACCGGCAGCGCGATCCTGGCCTCAGGGAAGTCATCGAGGCCGCGATCGCCTCGCGGCCCTGCTTCGACGACAAGTACGACGACGTGGTCTGGTACACGCAGATGCAGCCCCGGGTCGAGGGACGGCTCAGGCAGCAGCCCGTCGACCTCCGGCTCGGCCAGGATCGCAGCGCCGCGGCGCGGCGGATCCTGGAGGCGGTGCATTGCGAATCGAACAAGCACGCCATGCTGCGCGACCGCCCGCAGCTGGTGCTCGCGGTCATCGACGTGGAAAGCGCGTTCGACCCCTTTGCGGTTTCCTATGCCGGCGCCATCGGGTTGATGCAGGTCATGCCGTTCTGGCCCAACCAGCTTGGACTCCAGACCCGGGACCTGATCGACGTCGAGCTGAATATCCGCATGGGAACCAGCATCCTCGCCTACTACATGGAACGCGAAAAAGGCGACTATCGCCGCGCGCTGGCCCGCTACAACGGCAGCCTCGGCCGCCGTACCTACCCCGATCTCGTGCTGGGCCGGCTGGAGTCGCGCTGGTACCGTTGAGTCCCGCTCAGGCGGTCGCGAAGTCATCGGCCGGCGACGGCACGAGGTCGGCATCGATTTCCTCGACCACGACGCCCGTCACCCGGGCCAGCGGCGGCCCTTCCCAGAGCCACCCGATCAGCGAATCGACAGCCGCTGGCGTGCCCACCACCAGCACTTCGACCGAGCCGTCGTCGAGGTTGCGGGCCTGGCCCCTCACGCCCAGGGCCCTGGCCCGCTCGGCCGTGCTTGCGCGGTACCAGACGCCCTGTACCCGTCCGTGAACGGTTGCACGCCGCGCGACCTGCTGTGGGTTCATGGCGCCGGCCGCCGGCCTTCAGCGCTCGGCGGCCGCCGCTTTGCGCGAAATCTCGAGCGCGTCGAGCGCCATCTTTCTTGCCTCGACCGCGGTTTCCCCGGCCAGCCTGTATTCATGCCGCTGCAGTTGCTGCTGAGCATGGTCGATCAACCGCCGGGCCTCGGCGAGCTCCGCGGGCGCCCGTTCCTCGGCTCCCGCAGCCTGCGCAGCGCGCACGGCCTGCCGCGCATCGCTCATCTCCTGCACCGGGGCGCCGGCACAGGCGGAGGCGATCATCAGCAGGGATACGGCAACGACGCGTTTCATGTAACCGTCTGAACAGCCTTGGGAAAACCCGGATGAAGCTAACAGTGGCCCAAGCTGCCCGTCAAGCGTCCTTCGAACTGACTTCCGGGCAGGCGCGTTGCGCGCGCGCCGCTTATGCTTGGCGCCGGGGGAGCGATCGGGCTCAACCCGGTGCAGCAATTGAGGAAACGACGCGATGACCGAGATTCTGGTGCTGTTCTATTCGCGCTACGGCGCGACCGCCGAGCTTGCGCGACAGGTCGCCCGCGGCATCGAGGGGGTCGACGGCGCGACCGCGAGGCTGCGGACCGTACCACCGGTCGCGCCGGCAACCGAGGTCGCGCTGCCGCCCGTCCCCGAGAGCGGCCCGATGTATGCCGAGCCGCGGGACCTTGCCGACTGCGCCGGACTGGTGCTCGGCAGTCCCGTTCGTTTCGGCAGCATGGCGGCTCCGCTCAAGGTGTTTTTCGACCAGACCTCGGCCATGTGGATCTCGGGCGTGCTCGCCGGCAAGCCCGGTGGCGTGTTCACGTCGGGGCAGGCGATGCACGGCGGGCAGGAGAGCACGCTGCTGTCGATGATGCTGCCCCTGCTCCACCACGGGATGGTCGTCGCAGGCGTACCCTTTACCGAGAAAGCGATCAACGACACCCGCAGTGGCGGCACACCCTATGGCGCGAGCCACGTCGCCGGCCGCGAGACCCAACCGCGTCTTTCAGATGACGAACGCGCGGTGGCGCAGGCGCTCGGCAGGCGGATCGCCCGGCTGGCCCTGGCGATCGGCGGCGCCGGCCCGATCTGACGACCATGTCGAGACCCTTCCACAAGGCGCGCGCAGCGGTGGTCTGTCTGTGGCTCGGGCTCGCGGCGCTCCTGCTCGGCTGGTCGCTGGCTGGCGGGGCGACGATCGGGGGCATCGCGCTGGCGATGCTGACCGCCGGACCCCTGCTGGCGCCGCTGGCCGGACTCTGGGCGGGCCGACGACGCACCTACCGCTGGGCGCCGCTGGCCCTGGCGCCCGGGCTCGCATGGTCACTGACCGAACTCGTGGCCAACCCGGCCGTGCGCGGCCTCGCCGGCCTCGTTGCGCTGCTGGCGTTCCTTTGCCTTGCAGGCATCGTCGCGGCGCTCAGGTCGATGCCGCGGGACTGAGGGCGGCCGCCTCAGGACCCTTCGAGCACCTCACGCGCCAGCGGGACCGTCAGGCGGCGGTGGGTCGCCAGGGAGGCGGTGTCGAGCCTGTCGAGGAGCCCGCAAAGGGCCCCGAAGTCGCGCGGGGCGTGCCGCTGCAGGTAAGCCAGCGTCTCCGGAGGGATCTCGAGGCCCCGCGCCGCTGCGCGCGCCAGCAGCGCCTCGGCATGGTCCGCCTCCGGAAGCGGCTTCAGCGTGTGCACGCTCGCGGCAGCCAGCCGCGAGCGCAGGTCGGCGAGGCGCCAGGGCAGCGCGGCCGGCGGCAGGCGGGATGCAACGACCAGCCTCCCCCCGTGCTCCTGCAGCTCGTTATGCAGGGTGAACAGCGCCCCCTCCCAGGCCGGATCGCCCGCGACCCGGTCGAGGTCATCGAGCAGGACCGCGTCCAGCTGCTCGAAACCGGCCAGGATCGACGGCCCCAGGCCGCCGCAACGGTCCAGCGGCAGGTACGTGGCCGCACCGCCGCGCTCGCTGATACGGACGACCGTCGCCTGCAGCAGGTGTGTCTTGCCGGTCCCGGCAGCGCCGCACAGCCACAGCGGCGCCTGCCCCGGCCGGCGCGTGAGCCCGCACAGGTCCTCGATCGCGGCCAGGTTCCTGCCCGCACGAAATGTCTCGAAACGCGACGAGACCTCGAGCTGCACGCCAAGCGGCAGCTGCTGCATCACGACGCGCCCGCCAGCCGCCGTTCACGCGACACGGCGACCGCCCTGCGGATGTAGATCATGGTGTAGTCCGCACCGCTGACGAACGTCGTCACGAAGGTCGCGGCGCCGAGCGCGAGGACCCAGGCGCCCGGCACGGCGGGCGTGGCAGCACTGGCGACCACGCAGATCACGTAGAAGATCTGCATGACCGTATTGACCTTGCTCGCTCGCGAGGGATGGCCGTCGATCGGGCCGAACAGCCACTTGTACACGGCGGCCCCGATGCCAATGACG
>DATHZW010000373.1:0-8826 GCA_035458405.1 Steroidobacteraceae bacterium
TTCTGCGGGTCGAGGGTGATGGCGCCCTGTCCCGATACGGACGTCTCGATGGAATACAGCGGCGGCCCGGCCAGGGCGGAAAAGGACAGCAGCAAGCCAGCCAGAATCGTCAGCTTCAGGGTCTTGAGCATGATCGTCTCCGCGTGTCGTCTCGCCAGTATGGTCTACCGCCGCGGGGCCCGCGACACGCCTGGCAGCCGCGGCCAGACTATGTCAACTTGCGTGCCGATCGAGCCCTGCCTTCGCACCTCCATCACTCCGCCACGAAGCCTTTCCACCGTCGCATGTACTCGACCAGCGCCGGGCCGAGGCCCTCGTTGCGCAGGTAGTCCACCGAAACCGGCGTCGCGATGGCGTGGAATGCTGGATCCTTCGCGACCTTCTCCGGAAAGTCGTGGTGCAGGATCGCCGCACGACCGATGACGACGAAGTCGACGCCGGCGGCCAGGCAGCGTGACGCATCCGGGCCGCTCATCATCTTGCCCGCGGCACCGAGGCGAACCGCGCCGCGATCGAGGTCGGTGAACCAGGACAGCAGGCTGCGGCCGCGGAACTCCTCTTCTTCCGCCTCCTTGAACACGTCCCACAACGACATGTCGAGGAAGTCGATCCTGCCTTCGTGCATCAGTCGCTGGGCGACCGCACGGGCTTCCATCAGCCTGATGCCGAATCGCTCCGGCGACAGGCGTACGCCGACGATGAAGTCGCGGCCGCATTGCGCGCGCACCCCTTCGACGATCTCGAACAGCAGGCGCGCGCGATTGTCGAGCGAACCGCCGTACTGGTCGGTTCGCCGATTGGTCTCGGCGCTGAGGAACTGGCACAGCAGGTAGCCGTGGGCGCCGTGGATCTCGACGCCGTCGAAGCCGGCACGTTTCGCGCGCAACGCTCCCGCGATGAAGTCCTGCCTGGCGCTCTCGACCTCCGTGAGCGTCATGGCTCGCGCGCCGGTCTCCTCGTTGTCCGACGGACAGACCGGCCGAACCTTGATCAGGTCCGGCGGCGAGCGCATGCCCGCGTGATGCAGCTGCGTGACGGCGACGCTGCCGGCCGCCTTGATCGCCGAAGCCAGCCGCGTCAGCCCCGGAAGATGCGAATCGGAATGGTTTCCGAGCTGGCCGGGAAAGCCCTGGCCGTGGGCGTTGACGTGCGAGGCGCAGGTCATGGTGAGCGCAAAGCCGCCCTGTGCGCGCATCATCAGCCAGCGGAATTCGTCGTCCGACAACCTGCCGTCCTCGTGGCTCTGGCAGTTCGTCAGCGGCGCCAGCACGAACCGGTTCCTGAGGGCCGGGCCGTGGGCAAGGTCGAGGGATGCGAGAAGGGGGTTCATTTTCAGCCTGTCGGTTTCTGGACGCGCCCCAAGATAGCCGCCCTGCCAGGGCCGTGCATCCGCAACATCGACTCGATTTTCCCGCCCGCTGGCGGCGGGGTCCCCGGCGATCTCGCACTGCAAAAATCGCGCTCTTAAGTGAATACCGGGCCCGTCGCGGCGGACCCCTGTGCTAGGTTCCCAACATCCGGTCGGCGTGCACTGCCGCCCCGGTTCGACACAAAGATAAAAGGGGATATCCATGAACGGGAAATTCGCGTCCTTGCGAAACCTCGCGCTGTTCATTTGCGGGTCGTTGTTGCTGGCGACAGCGGCACAGGCCGGCAAGCCGAACCACTGGGAGCAGGTGTTCCTGGACGGACCGATCGACGTCACGCTGGCGGATGGCAGCACCCGCACCGTGGATCCGTCGTGCTCCGGTGGCCCGGTCATGACCGCCGCCGGCCCGGTGCCGGGCGACACCCAGTACTCGTTCTTCATCCAGCGAGGCAACCCCAACAAGCTGCTGGTCGCCTTCGACGGCGGTGGCGCCTGCTGGGACGAGACGACCTGTATCGGCTCGGTGCTGGCCGGCAGTCCGACCTACGCTCCCATCGTCGACGAGACGCCGCAGGGCCTCGCCCAGGGGCGCGGCCTGATCGACACCGCCAACCCGGACAACCCGTACAAGGAGTACACCAAGGTCTTCGTGCCCTATTGCACGGCGGACGTTCACTGGGGGTCGCGCGACACGACCTACGTGCTCCCCACCCCGCTTGGCAGCGTCCCCTGGACCATTCGCCACCGCGGCTCGCAGAACATGATCGCGGTGGTCGACTGGCTGCAGCGCCATGGCCGCTCGAAGAACCTCGACCTGGGCCGCGTCCGCGACCTGACGGTGACCGGCCTCAGCGCGGGCGCCTACGGCACCTTGAACGGCTTTGCCTTCCTGGCCGAGGCCACACCGCGGTCGCGGCACAACCTGGTGGCCGACGCGGGCGTCGGCGTGCTGACCGAGCAGTTCTTCGAGCGCGCGATGTACAACGCCGCCGGCACCGCGAGCTGGGGCGTGGAGGCCAACCTGCCGACGTGGGTGCCGGGCTTCTCGACCATGCTGCCGACCGCCTCGGCAAACCCGATGATCCTGATGCCGCTGGCCTTCCAGTCGCTCGCCATGTGGAAGCCGCAGGACCGCTTCGCGTCGATCACCGCGGAGCTGGACGCCACGCAGATCTTTTTCTACTCCGTGATGAAGGGCAACTTCTCGCCGGGCCTCGCCGAGGCCGTGGAGTGGTACTACGGCATGAAGGCCATCACCGCCGCGACCGCGTCACTGCCGAACTACCGCTACTTCATCGAGGAGGGCGGCTTCCACACCTTCCTCGGGAGCGACGAGCACACCTACGGCGTCGGGGCGAACGGCATCTCGGTGGCCGAGTGGATGCGCAACATGATCAAGCCAGGCAACCGCTACTGGGAGAACCTCGAGGCGCCGCCGCCGTTCTGAGCGGCAATCGCCAGCCCAACCAAGGCGGTCGGCGACGCGCTGTCGCCGACCGTTTATTTATCAGCGCGCGCGGCCCGCGCGGTCCGGGTCAGAGGAACAGCAGCGCCCGCAAGCCATAGGCGACCGCCGCGGCCGCACCCAGGCCGGCCAGCCACAGCGCAGCGAACCACGCCAGCCGCCGGCCGAGCGAGCCCGGCGCTTGCTCATGCCGCCGCGCCGGGTCAGTGATGGGCCGCATCCGCCGTCGCCTTGCCGCGGAACACCCAGTACACGTAGATCGTGTAGCCCAGGATCACCGGCAGCATCACCGACACGCCGGCCAGCATCAGCGCCAGCGCGTTGTCGGCCGCCGCGGCCTCGCGGATGGTGATGTCGTAGGGAATGATGTTGGGATAGGTGCTGAGCGCGAGCCCGAGGAAACCGGTGATGAAGATGCCGACGGCGGCCAGCATCGGCACGCGCTCCGACTCCCGTCGACCCGCGTGCCGCCAGCACAGGACGATGGACACGCCCGCGAGAGCCGGCAGCGGCGCAACGCTCACGAAGGTAAACCAGTCGATGGAAGTCATCGATACGCCCCAGTGCGCCGTGACCGTCGGGTCGACCGACAGCATCGCCAGGCTGACGGCGAACATCGCGAAGCCAACCGCCAGCGCCAGGCGCCGCGTCCAGCGCCGTGCCTTGGCGTTGAGTTCGCCCTCGGTCTTCAGGATCAGCCAGCAAGATCCGAGCAACGCATAGCCTACGGCCAGCGAGACCGCGACCAGCAGGCTGAAGGGCGAGAGCCAGTCCCAGTGACCGCCGGCGAAACTGCGGCCCTCCACCGTGATGCCCTGCAGGAAGCCGCCCAGCACCAGGCCTTGCGACAGCGCCGCGACCAGCGAGCCTCCGGCGAATGCCGCGGTCCAGAACGGCTTGCCGCGCCTGCCCGCCTTGGCGCGGAATTCAAATGCGACGCCGCGGAAGATCAGCGCAGTGAGCATGAAGCCGATCGGCAGGTACATGGCCGGCATCAGCGTGGCATAGGCCAGCGGAAAGGCTGCGAACAGCCCGCCGCCACCCAGCACCAGCCAGGTCTCGTTGCCATCCCACACGGGCGCGATGGACGCCACCATGACGTCGCGCTCCGAATCGCTGCTGAACGGAAACAGGATGCCGACGCCGAGGTCGAATCCGTCGAGCACCACGTACAGGAAGGTGGCGGTCGCGATGATCACCGCCCAGATCATTGGCAGGTCGAGAGTCATGACGCACCCCCTGCCGGCTCGGCGTCGTCGGCGATGCCCGCGAGCGGATTGCGCATCGGCTGATGGCCGCGCCCCAGCGGCGTCTCGCCGCTGCCAGGTCCCCGCGCAATCAGCCGCAGGATGTACAGGGAGCCGGCGCTGAACACGATGGCATAGACGGTCATGAACACCAGCAGCGACGAGGCGACCTGCCCGCCGGACACCGGCGAGACCGCATCGGCTGTGCGCAGCACGCCGTAGACGACGTAGGGCTGGCGCCCCACTTCCGCCGAGATCCAGCCTGCGAGGACCGCGATGAAGCCGGCGGGCGCCATGGCGACCGCCAGGCGCTGGAACAGCCCGGACTTCTCGAGCCGGCCCCGCCACCAGAGCCAGGCGCCCCACACGCCGAGGCCGATCATGGCGACTCCGAGACCGACCATGACGCGGAAGCCCCAGAACACCCAGGCCACCGGCGGCCGGTCTTCCGGCGCGAACGCATCCAGGCCACGCAGTTCGGCATCCATGTCGCCAGCTACCACCCAGCTACCGAGGCGCGGGATGCCGACTTCGAACCGGTTGCGCTCGCCTTCCTCGTCGGGCAGCGCGAACAGCAGGCTGGGTTGCCCGGCGCGTGTCTGCCACCAGCCCTCCATGGCCGCGACCTTGGCCGGCTGGTGTTCCTCGGTGACGATGCCGCTCTCGTGCCCGATCAGCATCTGCAGCGGCGCCAGCAGGACGATCATGCCGATGCCCATGCGCCGCATGACCTGCGTCTCGGCATCGTCGCGGCCGCGCAGCCAGAGCCAGCCCGCGGCGCCGACCACCGCAAGGCCGGTCGTCAGGTATGCCGCAGCAACGACGTGCATCAGGCGCGTCGGGAACGAAGGATTGAAGATCACCTCCATCCAGTCCACCGCGTGAAACAGTCCGTCGCGGACCTCGAATCCAGCCGGCGTCTGCATCCAGCTGTTGGCGGAAATGATCCAGAACGCCGAAATCAGCGTGCCGACCGCGACGCAGGCCGTCGCCACGAAGTGCAGCCCACGGCCGACCTTGTCCCAGCCGTAGAGCATGATCCCGAGGAACGACGCCTCCAGGAAGAAAGCCGTCAGCACCTCGTAGCTCAGCAACGGGCCCAGCACGCTGCCCGTCTGGTCGGCGAAGGCCGACCAGTTGGTGCCGAACTGGTAGCTCATCACCACACCGGAGACGACACCCATGCCGAAGGCCAGCGCAAAGATCTTCACCCAGAACAGGTAGAGGTTCCGGAAGACTTCCTTGCCGGTCTTGAGCCACAGCGCCTCGAGCACGGCGAGGTAACTCGCCAGCCCGATGGTGAAGCTCGGGAAGATGATGTGGAACGAAATCGTGAAAGCGAACTGCAGTCGCGACAGGAACACGGCATCCCAGTCCATGGCCCCGGCCTCGCTTCTCGGCTAAAGCCCGATACTAAGTCGTTACACCCTGCAAGACCAATCGAGGGCGGCGCCGGCCCTTACCTGGTCTCCTCCTTGCCGAGGCTGCAGGCGAACTTCAGCAGCGTGTCGCCCAGCGAATCCGGCTTCACGACCTCCCAGTCGCGCAGCCCCGCCACCGCCGTCTGCGGCTCGTTGTCGTCGAGGTTGTTCCAGCGGTAGAACACCGTGTTCACGTTGGCCTTGCGATGCGCCTTGCAGTCCCACACGTCGCGGCTGGCGGTGCTGCGGTGCGCAATGGGGTCCTGC
This sequence comes from Steroidobacteraceae bacterium, assembly GCA_035458405.1. Classification (GTDB taxonomy): domain Bacteria; phylum Pseudomonadota; class Gammaproteobacteria; order Steroidobacterales; family Steroidobacteraceae; genus SG8-30. The sequence goes on from DATHZW010000373.1 coordinate 5,770, forward strand.
GGTTCGCGATATTCGATGCGGGTCCACATGGTCACGAGGTCGCCGTCACGCTGGAAGTCCTGTCGCGTCGCGAAGTAGACCTCCTGGGAATAAGTCTCGATCCACTCCCAGTCCATGCGGCCCTTCAGATTCAGCTCCTTGACCCAGTCGTTGCCGGCGCCCTTCATCGGCACCTCATTGACCTGCGCGGTCGCGCCGGTCGCCACGAGTGCGGCGGCCATTACCAGTGTAGCCAGGCGAGGATTCATGTCAGTCCTCCTGATAGACGCGGGGCGACGAGTCCGTTCGTCCCGTGAATCACGACTATTTGACAACGATCGCGGCGGCGACGCGTCGTGCCTTTCCGTAGAGCGGATCTAATGCCCGGTCCAGTTGACCTCGGCCGCCGTCTCGGGTCCGACGACGTCGGCGCGCGAATCGGACTTGATGATCAAGCGGCCGTCGGGGCCGGGAACCCCACCAGCCGGTTTCGCTGCTCGTCCCACAGCTTGAGACTCGCACAGCGCAGGCTGCTGCGCAGCGTCAGCCGTTGCGCGTTCTGCAGCAGCGGGCTGGATTCGAAGCATTCACGCAGGCGGTAGTTGGGGATACGCACGTCGAGATGGTGGATGTGGTGGTAACCGATGTTGCCGGTGAACCAGCGCAGCACGCGCGGCAGGTCATAGAACGAGCTGCCCTGCATGGCCGCCAGCCGCGGCTCCCAGCGCCCGTGCCGCGCCCAGTAGGTGTTCTCGAACTGGTGCTGCACGTAAAACAGCCACACCCCGGCGGCGCCGGCGACCAGGACCGTCGGCAACTGCACGGCCAGCACGGTCCTCCAGCCCAGGGCCCAGCACAGCGCGCCGACGACCAGCACCAGCGCGATGTCGTTGTAGAACACGCTCGCCCACTCCTTCTTCCAGCCGCGCGGCAGGTCGAACGGGAAACGATGCTTGACGATGAACTGGTACAGCGGCCCGACGCCGAGCAGCACCGGCATGCTGCGGTACAGCCGATAGGCCAGCCGTCCGCCGCGCGAACGGGCCTGGTATTCCTGGACCGTCAGCGTCGCGATGTCGCCCATCCTGCGCCGGTCGAGGTCGCCCGACGTCTTGTGATGGATGCCATGGGTCTTCTTCCAGTAGCCGAACGGGAACAGGGTCATCAGGCCGATCACGGCGCCGACGACACGATTGAGACGCTGGTTCGTGAAGAACGAGCCGTGACCGCAGTCGTGCTGGATGATGAACAGGCGCACGTACAGGCCGGCAGCCGGCAGCGTCAGCAGCAGCGACCAGCCGCCGCTGGCCTCGAGCGTAGCCGCCATGATCGCCCACAGGGCAATGAACGGCAGCAGCGTGTTGGCGAGCTGCGCAGCGGCCTTGCGGTCGTCGGCGATGGCGAAGGGAGACGTCAGGCGGCGGAGTTCGGCCGCGGAAGCGGCGCGGCTGGGCTGTGTCATGGCGACACTCCGGCGAATGCAATCTGCATTGCCAGCATACACCCGGGCACCGGCGACGGCATCGCGCCGGGCGAAGGTTCGCCGGGAAGGCTTCCAGACTAATGCAGGCGTCGGACGAGTTGCAGCACGTCCGAGTTCAGCAGTACCCAGGTCCGGTGCGCGGCGAAGGCGACCAGGTAGAGGACGAGCGAGTTGTTGAGCAACTCGTCGACGAGCGCCTCGAGCGCGCGGGCGGGAGCCGCGCGACGCGACCCCGCCGGCCGACCTGCCTTCATGGGCCGGGCTCCCCTGATTGTCTTTCTTGTTGGGTTCGAGGCTAGGCCCGGAGGCGGTCAAGGTGCGGGCGTTTTCACATAAAGGCCGGAATCAGCTCGTTACCGGATCGCCCACGGCCTGGCGGACGGAGCGCCCTGCGGCTTGTTGCGGCGCGTCAGGCGTCCTCGTCTTCTTCCTCCGGGCCCTCCAGCGCCGCGGGCTCGAGTTCCAGCTGCGGCAATACCTGCTGCGCCAGCCCCTGGATGTCGCCCGCCACGCCGGCTAGCGTCAGCACGGCCTGCTGCATCTGCTTCTCGCGCCGCTTCCAGCGCTGAGTGGCCGTGGTCCGTTCCGAGTCCAGTTCCTTCTTCATGGCCTGGAACACGTCGTAGACCTTCTTCCATTTCTGCGCGAAGGCCGGGCTCGTCAGGTAGTCGTAGACCGCCTCGGCCTTCTCGCCGCGATTGGCCACGATCAGCTTCTGCTTGTGGACGTTCTCGACCAGCGCCCGCAGCAGCCCCGCCACCTGCAGGGCCATGGCCGGGGTGGTCACCCAGGTGTCTTCATGCGGCCCGAACTGCTGGCCGTCGGCGAATTCCCGCGGCAACGAGGTCGCGACCAGCACGCCGAGATCCGCGCCGACCTCGCGCATGTCGTCCTTCAGCTTGGTGGGCCACTGCGGGCTCCAGTTCTGCGCGCGCTTGGCCTCCCACAGGATCAACCCGGCCTGCTGCCCGGATCGGGTCATGACCCGGTGCACGACATCGCCGCCGCGCGCGCCCTTCTTCACCTCTTCGATGACGTCCAGCGGGAAGGCCTGGCCGATCTGCTCCTCGAGCAACAGTTCCAGCACCTCGCCCTGGGACTGCTGCGAGCCCTGCTCCGCCCTGCGCTTCATTTCCTCGACCTGCTCGCGCATGTCGTCCAGCTTCTTCTGCAGGTCCGCCTCCTTGAGCCTGGCTTTCTCGGCCTCCGCCAGTCGCGCCGTGTCGGCGATCTGCTTGCGTTCCTCGTCCAGCTTGCGCTGGACGTCGAGTTCGAGCTGCGCCTGCTTCGCCTCCAGCTCCGCCCGCTCCTTGCGCAGTTTCATCTCGGCATTGCGGAAGTCCTCGAGCTGCTTCGCCTGCGCCGCGAGCTGTTCCACGAGCTCGGCCTGGGCCTCGCCCGCGATCGCCTGGGCACGGGCTGCCGCCTCCTTCTCCACGCGTGCCGCCAGGCCCGCTTCCTGCTCGACCAGCGATTTCTCGCGGGCGGCGACGCGCTTGCGCTCCTCCGCCGCCCTGGCCAGCTCCGCGTCCCGCTCCCTGAGCGCGTCTTCCAGTTCGCTGGCGCGCAGGTCCGCCGCCTGCTTCTCCAGCGCG
>DATHZW010000374.1:0-10250 GCA_035458405.1 Steroidobacteraceae bacterium
GGGTCAACTCTTTTCCCCGCGGATAATTCCTGGTGCATCCAACACGCAATCGGCCCATCCCAGCGTCGCGACATTCGACCCGGGGTCGAGTACCTGTATCGGTACGGGCGGCGGGGCCAAACACCGACCCCACTGAAGAGGCACTCTTGGCGTGTGGGCTGCGGGTCCCGCGCTGCCGTGGGCGGCTTACAGATCCTCGATGCGACCCTTGCCCGCCGGGGCGATGTCCTGTACCAGCACAGCGCCCAAGCCGTACGCGCCCGGCACCGGCAGGCGCTCACCCATTGTGAATTGCCCGAGGCTGACCGCCTCATGCTTGTCCCCGGCCGGCGCCTGGCAGGAGTTGCCCGGCTGGCCGGCGGCCAGGATTCCGCGCACGTCAACCGGACCGCCAGACACTCTGCCCCGGCCCGAAGCCTCGAGCAGCTCCATCAGGAATCGCGTCGTCTGCCGCGCCGTCTCCGCCTCGGCCTCGGCGCGGACACGTTGCCGCTGCGCGTCGTTGCGTGCCACCCAGGCGGCGGTGGCGAGCATCGAGGTCATCGCCATGCCTGCCACCGAGGCGGCCGCGAGCATCGCCAGGCGACGGTTGCGGCGCTGCGTCTCGCGCTGTTTCAGGTCGTCCAGACCAACCCCGAGCATGCCGGCGACCAACTTCAGCCTGGCGTCGCTGCGGCTGTCCTTGCCGGGGCGGACGTCGGCCGCGATGGGCTCGATCCGCTCTTCGGTGAGACGGCCGTCCGCACCCATCCTGTGGACGAGAGCCGTCGGGAAACATTCCTCTTGCTCCCGCCCCGGTATCGAGGATGCGCCCGGCTCGCCGTCGACGACCAGGCAGAAGATGCGACGCTCGCGGCCGAGGCGCTTGTAGGTCAGGATTTCCTCGTTGACCCAGCGCGAGCGAGCCGCCGCCGTCGAACAGATGACGATCTGGAACGCCGACTGCTCCAGCGCGCTGGCCAGCGTGTCGCCAAGGCTGGCCGCGGTGGCCAGTTCCTCGCGGTCGAGGAAGACCGGGGAAAATCTGGCGGGAATGGTCCCGACTGCTGTCCGGGTGCCGACCAGCCGCCTGGGCACCCCGTAGCTTTCCAGGCTCCCGTGCAGCCACCTGGCCCACTTCTCGTCAGCGTGGCTGTAGCTGATGAACGCGCGGTACCTGAACTGGCTTTCCATGACTGCGTCTGCCCCCCGGTAACCCGCACATCGTAGCGGATTATACGTACTTCCGACACGCGACCGGCCGACCCGAAGGATGCCTCTGTCCAGATCGGTTCGTTTTTGTTATTTTTTTCCGCCTGCTACTGAGGGATGCCTGATGTCCACGCCCGGCCGTGTCTCCCTGGTCCCCCTGACCTGCCTGTCGATCCTGGCCTCCGCCGCCGTCCAGGCGGACGCGGACCCGGCCTACCGCTTCGGGGAAACCATAACGGTCGTCGGTGAGCGCAGCCGCGTGGCCGATGAGGTGGCGACCGTGGACCTCGTCACCGCCGAGGACATCGAGCGGCGCGGCGCGCGCACCCTCGATGAGGCCATCTCGTTGCTGCCCGGCGTCTACGTGCGCATCGGGGCGGACGGCGTCCCGCGTGTCGACATTCGCGGCCTGCGGACGCGCAACGTGCTCCTGCTGCAGGACGGTGTGCCGCTGAATTCCAGCTACGACGGCCAATTCGACCCGGCCGCCATTCCGGTCGACAACATCGCGTCGATCAAGGTCACCCGCGGCACCAGCTCGATGCTTTACGGCCCGGGCGGCAACGCCGGCATCATCGAGATCGTCACGCGCTCCGCGACCGCCGAGACGCGGGGCGGGTTGCAGGCGGAGGTGACGGATCCGCGGGCATGGCTCGCGCGCGGCTCGCTCCGCGGCACCGTCGGACCCGCCGGAATGTCCCTGTCCGCGTCATGGTACGACCGCGACCACTTTGACTTGCCGGGGGATTTCAAGCCGACCAGCCAGCAGCCCAAGGGGGAGCGCATCAACTCCGACCGCGAGGACCGCTCGGTGCAGGGCAACCTGGTCCTCGGGGGGGAAGACAACAGCCTCGGCGTGAGCCTGGCCTACCGCGAAGGCGACTACGGCAAGCCGCCGGGCACCCTCGGCACCAGCGAGTCGGACTATGCCACGCGCCCCCGGTTCGAGCGTGTCGGCTTCGACGTCTTCTCGGCCCAGGCTGCGGGCGATTTCACGGCCGGCAAGCGCCTGACCCTCAAGCCGACGCTCTACCTGAGCCACGAGAACGAACTCACTGATGGCTATGACAACGCCAGCTTCGACACCCAGGTCGCCAACGGCGCCTTTCGCGAGGACGCCAGCGCGGAGATCTTCGGCGGCGGCCTGATGGCCATGGCGACGCTCGGCGAACCTGCGTTGCTGTCCCTGTCCGTCACCGGCCGGAAGGAGACATGGGATGCCACCGGCTTCAATGTCACGACCACGACCAGTGGTGGCGGCGGGGGCGGCGGCGGTGGCGGCGGCGGCGGCGGCGGCGGCACCACCACCGTGGTGACCCCTTTCGACCAGAGCGAGTCGCTCAAGGTCTACTCCGCTGGCGCGGAGGCGGAATTTTCCCTGACCCGTGAACTTGGCCTCGTCGCGGGACTCGGCTACAGCCGCCAGGATCGGGCGGACGGGGCCAGCGACGACGGCACGTCGTACCTGGTCGGTGCCCACTATGCGCCAAGCGAGGCCACGTTCTTCCGCGGATCCGCATCACGGCAGCTGCGGTTCCCGACGCTGCGCGACCTCTACGCGACGGATCGCGGCAATCCGGATCTCTCGGCGGAGACGACGGACACGTACGAAGTGGCCGTTCAGCACCGCTTCGACAGCAGCGGCCTGTCCGTCGAGGCGGTGCTGTTCCGGATCGACGCCGAGGACTTCATCGAACGCGTTCCCGGCGGCATCACCGAGAACTTCCAGGCCTACCGGTTCGAGGGCATCGAACTGACCGTGGCGCGCCGCCACATCGGCCCCCTCGACCTGTCGGCCAGCTATACGCACATGAATTCGAAGAACAGGGACGGCAGCGCGGGCACGTCCAAGCTGCAGAACCGGCCGGAGGACAAGTTCGCGTTGCGCGCGGACTACGAGTTCCGGCCCGGCCTGCGGATCGGTGGCTCATGGCTGTACGCGGCCAACAGCTACACCTTGTCGCGCACGACGCCGACCACCGCGTTGAAGCTGGACAGCTACAACGTGCTCGACCTCGATGTCTCGTTCGAGATCATGGGCGGTCACGGACGGCTCTACGGCCGGGTCAAGAACCTGCTGGACGAGGCCTACGAGGAATCCTTCGGATTCCCGCAGGCCGGTCGAACGTTCGTGGTAGGCGCCGAAATCCGGCTCTAGGGTCCTGGCGCCGGCCCGGGCGCGCCCGGGTCAGCCGGGAAGTTCAGCGGTTGGCGGCACGCTCGGTGACGCGCCAGATCAGTACTGCCACGAGCCCCCCGACGAAGCCGAACAGCAGGTGGGTCAGGATCGGGTAGACCGGACCGGCCCGCAGCGAGCCGAACTGCATTCCCATCGATACGTTGGCCAGCACGCGCAGCACGGGCTTGGAGGCCCAGGCCAGCGCCGCGACCAGCGGCAGGTAGATCGCGAAGGTGGCGGATGAGGGCCGCAGCCGGTACCCCAGGTCCAGCATGGCGCCCGGCAGCAGGTAGAACAGCGGCATGAAGACGCCGTGCTCGGCGCCCAGCGCCGGCGCGGCGACGGCGGCGCCGGCAGCCGCGATGCTCGCGGACCAGGGACTGTTGCAGCTGAGCCGCGCCAGCATCAGCAGGGCCATGGCCTCGATGCCATGATGACCCGGCATCTGCAGCGGCCAGCGGAACGCCTGCTCGAGCGCCGCGACGGCCACGCCCAGCGACAGGAGCCACAAGATCCTCGCGGGGCTCAGGCCATCGGTCAGTTCAATAGCGCCGAATAGCTTCCTTGGGGAGGAGCTCCCATTCACTTCCCGCATTGTCATCTCTCTTTTTCTGGGCCAGCAGGATCGCCCTGCCTCTCAGCAGCACGGGCCGTGGCCACGGGTCCACCCGGACCTCAGCTTCCTTCGGAATGGGCCCGCCGTCAACCGTTTCGACCGCATCGATGCCGGTCGATTCGACCAATTGGGCGGCGGTGGCGGTCCCGCTGAGCTCCCGGACGCCCTTCAGCCAGATAAAGCGGCCGTCGTGGCCGCTCCTGCGCAGGCCCACGGCCGACAGCGCCCCGATCATGCCCATGTGGTCGCCCGTGACCCCCTCCAGGTGGAGCCCGGCGCGTGCCGCGAGCTCCCTGGCCCCTTCCCGGGTCAATACGACCTGCTTGGCGGAGCGTCCGAACTCCACGACGGTCTCCGCCACGTCGTCGAAAGCGGCGACGCACAGCCCGGCATCCGAACCCGGGGCGCTTTCCGCCGCGAGGTAGTCGCGGCAGAAGCCGGCCAGGGTGTCCAGTTCCCCGCCCGTCAGGTCGACGTCGAGGCAGGCGGAACTGTTGTGCGACGTGTAGGGAATGTCGGGGTGGACCAGCAACTGGTGGCGCGTGATGCCGCGCGTCACGCCCAGCCCCGCGTCGGCCAGCCGGGCGCCGAGCTGCCGTGCCCGAAAACCGGTGCCGCGGGAATCCGGGTTGTCGGTATCGTCTATGCCGATCAGGTAGCGCATCGATCTCCTGGAGTCCGCGTGTCCCGCTCTTGTGGGCAGAGCCTACACCGACGGGGCGCCGCAGACCAAGCTGCGCCGCGCCCGAAAAAGGCGGGGGCGCCGAAGCGCCCCTGCCCGTTCTCCCCGTGGCCGCGGTCGGTCAGGCCGACGCGGTCGCCGACGTACCCGGCGCATCCCCCGCTTGCGCAGGGGCTGCGCCCTGCTTCTTCACTTCCTCGAGCCAGAGGTTGTGGTGTTGTTTCGCCCAGCCCTCATCGACGTCGCCCGTCCACATGCCCTCGAGAGCGCCCTCGCTGCCCAGGGTGCCGAGGTAGATGTGCGCAAACACCGCCGCGATGACGATCACCGAACTGACGCCGTGGATGATGTTGGCGTTCTGCATCGCGGCCCGGCTGAATCCCAGGTTGGGAAACAGCGGGAAGAAGCCGGAAATCACGATCGCAGCGCCCCCGATGACCAGCACCCAGTAGTAGGCCTTCTCGCCCGCGTTGGCGAACCCGGCGGGAGGGTGCGAGCCGTCGAAGAGGCCGCCCTTCTGCTTGAACCACTGCCGGTCGTAATCGGTGAAGACGTTGTGCTTGAACCACTTCAGCAGCATGACCACCAGCCCGGCCGTGAAGAACAGCGCCAGGTAGTTGTGCACCGGCTTGGCCAGGGCTGCCCACGCGGCGAATCCCTCCTTGCCGAGAACCGGGATCAGCACGGCGCGTCCCCACAGGATGCTCATCCCCGTGATGGCCAGGATGATGAACAGGATGGCCGTGTACCAGTGCAGCACCCGGTCGATCATCGGCCAGCGCAGCACCGTCTTGCCCGTCCTGTGCTCGAGCTTTATCCCACCCTTGGTGAAGTGGAAGGCCAGCAAGGCCACGATCATGCCCAGCACCATGATGCCACCCAGGGTCGCCACCGGGCCGTTGCGGACCTCCCGCCAGACCTGGCCGCGGCTCTGGATGAGCACGTTCGTTTCCTGCCCGATCACGGCGGTGTAGCCGGCCATGCCGCCGCGCGCCTCGCGCCAGTAATCGGAGCGCGGGTTGGCGCCCTGCTCGCCGGCCGCCTGCTCGGCGTGCACCGCGGCGGTGTACAGATATCCAGTCAGCGGCAGCGTCATCGAGCCTACCGCGATCAGGACGATGCTCCACAGCATCGCCCTGAAGCGCCTGGCGCGTTTGCCCTTCGTGGCCTGTGAGTCACTCATTGCGTCTCTCCTGCTCGACCCGAGCCCCGGCCGGCTGTCAGCGGTCCGTCTGGCCCATCGAGAAGCGCTGCTGCAGCGCCTGCTTCTGTTCCGGTGTCGCGTGCATCTTCAGCAGCGGGTCACTGGCGCCCTTGTACTCGCCGGCCTCGTACACGGTCGGGAACACGGGCCCGTAACAGCCGGCCACCGCGACCAGGGTCGCGACGGCGCAGGCTGTCAGCTTCGCTCTTGAGGTTTTCACTCGTCTAACCCTCGTGCATGCGGGCTGCGGCAGCCCGGCGGACCTCAGCCCTTGTCCTGGTAGGCCGTTTCCCAGCCCCAGGTCTGCGGCCGCCCGCTGCGCTTCAGCACGCGCTCGCGGTAGATGTCCGCCACCATGTCGCCGTCGCCGGCGAGCAACGCCTTCGTCGCGCACATCTCCGCGCACAACGGAAGCCTGCCCTCGGCAATGCGGTTGCGGCCGTACTTCGCGCGCTCCTCCGCAGAGTTGTCCTTGCCTTCAGGACCCCCGGCGCAGAAGGTGCACTTGTCCATCTTGCCGCGGACGCCGAAGGCCTCCTTCTGCGGGTACTGCGGCGCCCCGAAGGGGCAGGCGTAGAAGCAGTAGCCGCAGCCGATGCACAGGTCCTTGTCGTGCAGCACGATGCCGTCGTCGGTGGTGTAGAAGCAGTCCACCGGGCAGACGGCCGCGCAGGGCGCGTCGGTACAGTGCATGCAGGCCACCGATATCGAGCGTTCGCCCGGCACGCCGTCGTCGAGCGTCACCACCCGGCGGCGGTTCACGCCCCAGGGGACCTCGTGCTCGTTCTTGCAGGCCGTGACGCAGCCGTTGCATTCAATGCAGCGCTCGGAATCACACAGAAATTTCATGCGAGCCATGGTCGATGTTCTCCTAGGCTGCCGTGATCTTGCACAACGAGGCCTTCGTCTCCTGCATCATCGTCACCGAGTCGTAACCGTAGGTGAACGCTGTGTTGCAGGCCTCGCCGCGAACGAATGGCGCGGTGTCGTCCGGATATTTGGCCAGCAGGTCCTCGCCCTCGAACCAGCCGCCGAAGTGGAATGGCGTGAAGACGACGCCCCTCCCGACGCGCTGCGTGATCATCGTCTTGATCTTGATCTTGGATCCTTCCGGACTCTCCAGCCAGATCCACTGCCCGTCCTTCAGGCCCAGGTTGTTCGCATCGAAGGGATTGATCTCGGCGAACATGTTCTGCTGCAGCTCGGCCAGCCACGGGTTGGAGCGGGTCTCCTCGCCGCCGCCCTCGTACTCGACGAGGCGGCCGCTGGTGTGGATGAGCGGGAAGTCCTTCGAGTAGTCCACCGCCTGGATCGACTCGTAGCGCGTCGGCAGGCGCCAGAAGCTCTTGCGGTCCGCGTAGGTCGGGTACTTCTCCACCATGTCGCGGCGGCTCGTGTAGAGCGGTTCGCGGTGGACCGGCACCGGGTCCGGGAAGGTCCATACGATGCAGCGCGCCTTGGCGTTGCCGTACGGGGCGCAGCCGTGCTTGATGGCGACGCGCTGGATGCCGCCGGACAGGTCGTTCTTCCAGTTCTTGCCCTCGGCCGCCTTCTGCTCGTCGGCCGTCAGGTCGCCCCACCAGCCGAGCTGCTTGAGCATGTCGGCGGTGAACTCCGGGTAGCCGTCCTTGATCTCGGAGTCCTTGCTCCAGGAATTCTCGGACAGCAGGTTCTTGCCCTTGTACTCGACGCCGAAGCGGGCGCGGAACGGCATGCCGCCATCGGCCACCGTCTTGCTCGTGTCGTACAGGTTCGACGAACCCGGGTGCTTCATCTCGGGGGTGCCCCAGCACGGCCACGGCAGGCCGTAGTAGTCGCCGTCGCAGGGGCCGCCCTCCGCCTTCAGCGTGGTGGTGTTGAAGGTGTGCTTGTTCTCCAGGTGCAGCTTCAGCCGCTCCGGGCTCTGGCCGGTGTAGCCGATGGTCCACATGCCGCGATTGATCTCGCGCAGGATGTCCTCGACCAGCGGCTCGTCGCTGTTGACCTCGATGTGCTTGGTCAGCTCGTCCGCGAAGCCGAGCTTCTTGGCGAGCTTGTACATGATGGTCTGGTCGGGCAGCGACTCGAACAGCGGTTCCATGATCTTCTCGCGCCACTGCAGCGAGCGGTTGGACGCCGTCACCGAGCCCGAGGTCTCGAACTGCGTCGCCGCCGGCAGCAGGTAGATGCCGTCCTCGCGATCCGGCAGCACCGCGGAGTGCGTCGGATACGGGTCGACGATCACCAGCAGCTCGAGCGTTTCCATCGCCTTCTTCATCTCGGGCCCGCGCGTCTGGCTGTTCGGCGCGTGGCCCCACATGAACATCGCCTTGATGGCCTCACGCTGCGCGATGTTTTCCGCGGGCTCCAGCACGCCGTCGATCCAGCGCGAGACGGTGATGCCGTTGGTGTTCATCACGTGCGCGGCGTCGTCCGCGACGCCGGAATCGGTGGTGAAATACTGCTTGCCGGACTTGTCGTAGAGCGTGTTGTCGAAGCGGCCCTTGACCCACTCGAAGTCGAGGTCCCACACGCGGCACCAGTGCTTCCAGGAGCCCTCGGCCAGGCCGTAGTAGCCGGGCAGGGTGTCGGCCAGCACGCCGAGGTCGGTCGCGCCCTGCACGTTGTCGTGGCCGCGGAAGATGTTGGCGCCGCCGCCGGCCACGCCGATGTTGCCCAGCGCCAGCTGCAGGATGCAGTAGGCGCGCGTGTTGTTGTTGCCGATGGTGTGCTGGGTGCCGCCCATGCACCAGACGATGGTGCCGGGCCGGTTCTCGGCCATGGTCTGCGCGGCGCGCTTGACGTCGGCCTCGGGGACGCCGGTGGCATTTTCGACCACGTCGGGGGTCCACTTCGCCACTTCCTGGCGGACCTCGTCCATGCCGAAGACGCGCTGGCTGATGTATTCCTTGTCCTCCCAGCCGTTCTGGAAGATGTGCCACAGCACGCCCCAGATCAGCGGCACGTCGGTGCCCGGCCGCAGCCGTATGAACTGGTCGGCATGCGCCGCGGTACGCGTGAAGCGCGGATCCACGACGATGAGCTTGGCGCCGTTTTCCTTGCCGCGCAGGATGTGCTGCATGGCGACGGGATGCGCTTCGGCGGCGTTGCTGCCGATGAAGAACATCGCCTTGCTCACGTGCATGTCGTTGTAGGAGTTGGTCATCGCGCCGTAGCCCCAGGTGTTCGCCACGCCCGCCACGGTGGTCGAGTGGCAGATGCGCGCCTGGTGGTCGACGTTGTTCGTGCCCCACATGGCCGCGAACTTGCGGTACAGGTAGGCCTGTTCGTTGCTGAACTTGGCCGAGCCGAGCCAGTAGACGGAATCGGCGCTGGTCCGCTGGCGGATGTCGAGCAGCTTGTCGCCGATCTCGTTGACCGCCTGGTCCCAGGACAGGCGTTCCCACTTCCCGCCGACCTTCTTCATCGGGTACTTCACCCGCTTCTCGCCGTGGCCGTGCTCGCGGACCGAGGCGCCCTTGGCGCAATGCCCGCCCATGTTGAAGGGCGAGTCGAAGTCCGGCTGCTGGCGGGTCCATACGCCGTTTTCCACCTCGGCGATCACGCCGCAACCGACCGAGCAGTGCGTGCAGACCGAACGCCTGGTGACCGTGCCGCCGTCCGCAGCGACTGCGTCGGCTGCGCTGGCGCGCCTCATCATCCGCGTCGGCAAGCCGACGGCCACAGCGGTGCCGCCCGCTGCGAGACCTGCGCGCTTCAGGAACGCGCGGCGATCGATGGCTTTTCCGAGCAGCCCTGCGGCGGCCTGGGTCAGGGCGTTGTCGGGACCTGTCTTTTTGACCAGCTTCATCGCTGTGTCTCCCTTTTGGAGAAATCGGGGCGCGGCCTGTTGGCCGCGGGTTCCCGGAAAATCAGATGCGGGCCTTGTCGTAGTACTTGGCCACGTGCGGCGTCATCCGGTAGCCCGCAGGCTTGCCGGTCGCGGGAGCGGCTCCTGCCGCCGGTTCGGCGACGTTGCCGTCGGCCGATGCCACCACGGCGGCTGCGCCGCCCATGACGGCCAGGCTGCGCAGGAACTTGCGCCGGCTGGTCGTTGTATTGCCCGTATCACGGCTCATGTGTCTGCTTCCTCTGTCGTCGCCGGCCCTTGGGTCGCAGCCGGCCTTGGCTTCAAAACCTAATCGACAAAACTATGCGTCCATCCCCGGCGTGGTGGAACCAGCCGCCGGCATGGACATCCCGAATGCCCGGGTCTCGACCTCGATGAACTGCTCGCCGAGCTGCCCGACTGCGCGATAGAAGCGCGCCGAGGCCGCCTGCTGCAGGTCACGGAAGAACCTGCCCATCCACGGCTCGATGTGGCGGGAAAAGAACTGCGACTGCACGGCCACGGGCGCCGGGCCGTCGCCCGAGATCAGCAGCGCCATCGCATCGCACA
>DATHZW010000375.1:0-3210 GCA_035458405.1 Steroidobacteraceae bacterium
TAGCGCCGGCCGACCGGTGGTATACGGAGGACCCGGACAAGATAGTCATCTACGAGCATTCGCGGCGAAAGGCGGCCCAGCTGCTCGACGACGCCGGCTGGACGCTGGCGGCCGACGGCTTCCGCTACGACGCCCAGGGCAACCGGCTGCGCCTCAGGCTGTCCACCACCGCGAGCAACAAGATGCGCGAGATCGTGCAGGTGTACCTGCAGGACCAGTGGCGCGCCATCGGCGTGGACGCGCGCATCCAGAACGAGCCGGCGCGCATCTTCTTCGGCCAGACGATGCGCCGCCGCCTGTTCGACGGCGCGGCGATGTACGCCTGGACCCAGTCCCCCGAGTTCAGCCCACGCACCACCGTGCACAGCGCGGGGATTCCCTCCGAGGCCAACGGGTGGTCGGGTCAGAACACCCCGGGCTGGGCCAACCCGCGGGTCGACTGGCTGGTCGAGGAACTCGAGGCCGAGTTCGACCCGGACAGGCGGCTGGAGCTGATCCACGAGATCATGTGGCACTACACGAGCGAGGTGCCGGTGATTCCGCTCTATTACCGTTCCGACGCCTCGGTCACGCCGGCCAACCTGACCGGATACCGGCTTACGGGGAACCAGGTGAGCGCAACCGACCACGTCGAGCGGTGGAACCTCGAGCCGGTCGCCGGCGCTGGCACCGGGAGGACCGCACAGTGACGGGCTTCGTGCTGCGACGACTGGCCCAGACGGTGATCGTGATCGCCCTGCTGTCCTTCTTCTGCTACTTCCTGATGACGCTGATGCCCGGCGACCCGATCGACGAGATGGTCGCCGCGAACCCGAACATGACCGCCGAGGACGCGCAGCGGCTCCGGGAACTCCACGGGCTGGACCAGCCCGCCTACGAGCGCTACTGGAACTGGGTGAAGATGATCGCCGGCGGCGACCTCGGGTACTCGCGCACCTACCGCGTGCCGGTTTCCGAGATCCTCGGCCGCAGCCTGCTCAACACGTCCCTGCTTGCGGGCGCCGCGCTCGTGCTCTCGCTGCTGGTCGCGGTCCCGCTGGGTATCTGGGCCGCGCTGCGCAAAGGCGGCCGGGTGGACTACTTCGTCAACCTGTTCGCCTTCGCCGGCATCAGCGTGCCGTCGTTCTGGATCGCCATCGTGCTGATCCTGGTCTTTGCCGTGTACCTGCCGCTCTTTCCCGCCGGCGGCACGGCCAGCATCGACTTCGGCATGACCCCGATGGAGTCCGTGATCGACCGCGCGCGCCACCTCGTCCTGCCCGTGCTCTCGCTGTCGTTCCTCTCCATCGGCACCTTCGTGCGCTACACGCGCGCCGCGATGATCGAGGCGATGTCCAACGACTACATCCGCACCGCCAGGGCCAAGGGACTTTCGTGGGAGCGGGTGTTGTTCGTGCACGGCTTCCGCAACGCCCTGATTCCGCTGATCACCATCGTGACGCTCAGCTTCTCGACGCTGTTCTCCGGCGCCATCATCACCGAGACGGTGTTCGCCTACGACGGTGTCGGCCGGCTGGTGTTCCTGTCCATCCAGCGCAACGACTTCAACGTGGCGATGGTCGCCTTCATGATCTCGGTGTCCTGGGTGCTGTTGATGAACTTCGCGGCCGACCTGCTGTACGGCCTGGCGGACCCGCGGATCACCTACTCATGAGTGCGGCCCCGATGGACGTGGACGAGGCGGTGCGGCTGCCGCAACCGGAGGCCCGGCCGATGTGGAAGATCGTGCTCGGGCAGTTCGTCGAGCACCGCATGGCCGTGGCCGGCGTGTTCGTGATCGCCTTCTTCCTTGCCGTCGCCATGCTGGCCCCCGTGATCTCATCGGTCACCGGGCTCGACCCGAACCGCCAGAACGTGCTGGCACGCTACCAGCCGCTGCTGTCCTGGGAGGATGCCTCGCCGACCGAACGCGAACTGCGGGTGGAACGGTTCCTGCGGGGCGGTGACCGCGCCGGTCTCGTGGACCACCTGCAGCGACTGGGGCTGCCGGGGTCCGCTGGCCCGGCGGAGGAGGCCCTGTACGAGCTGGTCAGGGGCCATGAGCCGCAGGAACTGCTCGGCCTGCTGCGCGACGCAGCCCAGCCCGGAGACCCGGCGGCGCGCGGGGAACTCTCCGAGTTCGAGCGGCTGGTGAGCGGGTTCCGCAGTTTCCACTTGCTGGGAACCGATGAGCTCGGCCGCGACGTGTTCATCCGCCTGGTCTACGGCACCCGGGTGTCGATCACGGTCGGGCTGCTGGTGGCGCTGATTGCCGGGCTGATCGGGCTGGTCATCGGCAGCCTGGCCGGTTACTACGGCGGCCGGCTCGATGCGCTGCTGATGCGCTTCACGGACGCCCTGCTGTCACTGCCGATCCTCGTGGTGCTCATCGTCGTCTCCGCCATCGACCTCAGCAAGCTGCTCGGCGGCACGCCGTTCGCCTTCATCGCCGGCCACGAGTACGAGAGCGTGATCAAGATGGTGATCATCCTCTGCGCATTTTCCTGGATGCAGGCGGCGCGACTGGTGCGGGGCAGCATCCTGTCCATCAAGGAGCAGGAGTTCATCCTCGCCGCGCGGGTGCTCGGGGCCAGGGACCGCAGCATCATCGTCTCTCACATCGTGCCCAATGTGATCGCGCCGCTGCTCGTCGCCGTCACGCTGGGCATCGGCAACGCGATCCTGTTCGAGGCCGCGCTCAGCTTCCTGGGGCTCGGCATCCAGCCGCCGACGCCGAGCTGGGGCAACATGCTGCACAACGCGCAGGAAATGGTGCAGCACGCGCCGATGCTGGCGGTGCTGCCAGGGTTGCTGATCCTGTTCACGGTGATCAGCTTCAACTACATCGGCGACGGGGTCCGCGATGCCGTGGATCCCAGGGCGATCAGGCGCTGATCCCAGCAAGTCCTGCCGGCCAACAGCCAGCGCGTGCTTGGAACCGGACGGCCCCGGACGAGCCCGGACGCTACTCGACGTTCTGCACCTGCTCTCGCATCTGCTCGATCAGGACCTTCATGTCCACGGCGGCACGCGTAGTTTCGACGTCCTGGGACTTCGACGACAGCGTGTTGGCCTCGCGGTTGAACTCCTGCATCAGGAAGTCCAGGCGCCGCCCGGCGGGCTCATCCGCATCGATCACCTTGCGCATCTCGACCACATGGCTGCGCAGCCGGTCGAGCTCCTCGTCGACGTCCATCTTCTGCAGCGCGATGACGATCTCCTGCTCCAGCC
>DATHZW010000376.1:0-7821 GCA_035458405.1 Steroidobacteraceae bacterium
TCCGAGCCACCATGCGGCTCGGTCAGGCCGAAGCAGCCGATCAGCTCGCCGGTCGCCATGCGCGGCAGGTAGCGCTGCCTCTGCGCCTCGCTGCCGAAGGCATGGATCGGGTACATGCACAAGGACGACTGCACCGAGACGAAGCTGCGGATCCCCGAGTCGCCCCGTTCCAGCTCCTGGCAGATCAGCCCGTAGGCGACTGCGTTCATGCCGGCGCAGCCGTAGCCTTCGAGCGAGGAGCCGAGCAGCCCGAGGCCCGCCAGCTCGCCGACCAGCTCGCGCGGGAAGCTGTGTTCCTCGAAGTGCTTCTGGATGACCGGCAGCACCTTCTCGTCGACCAGCCGCGCGACGGCTTCCTGCACCATGCGCTCTTCTTCCGAGAGCATCGCCCGGACGTCGTAGAGGTCCAGCGGATCGAGGCTGCGGGCCGTGCTCTTGTGGCCGGCCGGGGTCCCGGTTGCGGTTGCCATGGGCGATCTCCGTGAAATGAGTCCGGGGGCGCGCAGCGACGCGCCGCCCCCGGGATATCCGGTCAACGAGGACGGCGCGCCCAGGCGCGCCGTCCGTGGATCATTGCGGCGGGGTTTCCGGGGCGGGCGGCGTCAGCCCGACCACGGTCATCCCCGTGACCAGGAGCGTATCGACGGCCTTTGCCAGCTTCGCGGCTTCCTCGAGCTTGCCTGCGGCGAATGCGGCACTTGCCTCGTCCCACTCCTTCCTGGCCCATTCGGCGCTGGACTCGGCAATGCTGATGCTGTTCTGCTCGATGCCCGCGGGCAGCTGCCGGAGCTTGCCCAGCTCGGCGAGCCGGGCCTCGAGCTGCGCCAGCCTTTCCGGAATGGAGCCGCTCAGTGCGTTCCAGGACTCGGTGAACTGCGCCGTCGCCGCTTCCTTCGCCGCGGCCGCGTCCTCGCCGAGTTGTTGCGCCCTGGCCGGGATCGTCTTGACGGTTGCCAGCGCGTCGGCGTACTTCTGCTCCTCGAAGGCCTTTCGCGCCTTTTCCAGGTCGGCCTTGATCCCGTCATACTGGTCCGGCAGGTACTTCATCGCCGACTCATGCACGTCGGCGAGGGACTGCTCGGCCGCGGCAATGGCCTCGGCGGCCGGGTCCTTCTGCGAGCACCCGGGGGTGGCGGCGACAATCAATGCAAGGGCAACCAGTGCCCAGATCCTGTTCATGTGGCGACTCCGTCGCTAAGGTTTTGGGGAGGGGGCTCAGCCGGCAGCCATACCGAGGCTCTGCATGACGGCGTCGACCGTCTTCCTGACCTCGCGGGACTGCAGCACCGCTTCCTCGTAGTTGCCCGCATTGCCGGCTTCCGCCGCCGCCGTCCAGATCTTCTTCGCCTCGTCGAAAGACGCCACGGCCTGCTTGTATCCGTCCCGGTCCAGGCCCTTCGGCAGCCGGCCGCTGGCGTTGAAGCGGGAAATCTGCTTGTCCACGGATGAAATGACGTCGGGCATGGTCTGCGCCGTCTCGACCCATTCCTCGTTCATCTGCTTGGCGTAGGCCGCCTTGGCAATGATGGCGTCGGCCTGGAGCTGGCGGATTGCCGTCGAGGTGGCCGGCGCGCCCTGCACGACGGCGTCGTAGTCGCCGCCGTCGAAGCTCGCCTGGAGGCCGCCCAACTGCGCCTGGACCGCCGCGAACTCTTCCGGCATGTACTTCTCGCTGACCTCGCTGACCTTGGCGAGGGCGGCGCTGAGTTCGGTCAGCGCTTTCTGGGCCGGTTCTTTCTGGCCCGCGCAGGCGGCCATCGCGATGGAAACCAGGGCGACGGCGGCGAGCCTGGCGAACGGGATCGAGCGGATCATGGGCGACTCCTTGGAAAACCTGTTGTTTCTCAGACCGCGCGCCGCGTATACCTGGCGAGGCGCCGAGATCAGTCGCCAAGGGTACCGCGCTTGGCACGGGGCCGCATCTGCATCGGCCAGCTTACGGACTTGCCGGATTGCCAGGGGGGACGGCGTGTGAGCCGTGGCGCGAAGCCGGGCGGCTGACTACCATACGGCCCCTCAGGAGGGACCGGTCGCCTGTCTCCCCGGGGGTCCGCGGCCGGCGCCGGGGGCCGGTCTGCGTCGCGCCCCGCAGCTGCAGCCGACAACAGGATGCCGAAGTGAAGATACCCGAAATATTGATGGTCGAGACCGTTCACCAGCCAGGCAGCCTGGCCAAGGTCCTGCAGGTCATCGCCGAGGCCGGCCTGATGATCGACCACCTGAACGCCGTACGGCGCGAACAGGGCCGGACGCTCTGGGAAATCACCCTGGAGATGGACGAGGAGACCGATCGCAGCCTGTACGGCAGGATCGACGCGTTGCCGAACGCGAGTTTCATCGGCAAGTCGGACCGGGTGTTCGATCGGCATCGGGGCGGCAAGATCCGCCTGTCGTCGTCGATCCCGATCAATACCCAGCAGGTGCTGCGCGACGTCTACACGCCCGGCGTGGCGCGCGTTTGCCTGGCGATCCGCGACAATCCGGAGCAGGCCTGGCAGTTCACCAGCCTCGACCGGACGGTCGCGGTGATCACCAACGGCACCGCGGTGCTGGGCCTCGGAAACATCGGCCCGCTGGCCGGGCTGCCGGTGATGGAGGGGAAGGCGGCGCTGTTCGCCGGGCTGGCCGACATCAATGCCGTGCCGATCCTGCTGACAGAAACCGATCCACAGCGTTGCGTCGACGTGATCTGTTCGATCGCCGAGTCTTTCGGCGCCATCCAGCTGGAGGATTTTGCGGCGCCGGAGTGCTTCGAGATCGAAGCCGAGCTGCGCCGCCGGCTGGACAAGCCCGTGCTCCACGACGACCAGCATGGGACGGCGGTGGTGGTGCTGGCGGCCATGCACACGGCGGTGCGGCGGGTCGGCCGGCGGATCGAGGACTGCGTCATCGGCCAGGTTGGCCTCGGCGCGGCCGGTATCGGCATCGTGCGGCTGCTCCGGTGCCACGGCGCGGTGCGCATCAAGGGTGCGGACCGGAACCCCGCGGCGCTGGATCGACTGGAGCGCCTGGGAGGGACCCGTTCCACCCTCGAGGACATCATGGCGACCTGCGACATCGTGATCACGACCACGGGCGTGCGCGGCCTGATCAAGCCGGAGATGGTGCGTCCGGGCCAGATCATCTTCGCACTGTCGAATCCGGACGCGGAGATCGACCCGGTCAAGGCTTTGCAGCATGGCGCCGCGTTCGCCGCCGACGGCAAGGGCATCAACAACGTGCTCGGTTTTCCGGGACTGTTCAAGGGAGCGCTCGAGGCCCGGGCGCGGCGATTCACGGACGAGATGCTGATCGCGGCGGCGCACCGGATATCGGACCTGACCAAATCGGACGACCTGGTGCCGGATCCGCTGGACCGCAACGTGCACACTGCGGTGGCGCAGGCGGTGCGCGAGGCGGCGCTCGCGGGGATGCAGGCGGAGGCAAGAGGCGCGCAAGGCTGAGAAGCGCGCGGAGGTGCCAGGCAGGTACCTGGCACCCGTAGCCGGCTCAGGACATGAAGCCGCGCAGCTTCTTGATGGCCTGGGCCTCGATCTGCCGGACGCGCTCCGCCGAGATGCCGAACTCGGCAGCCAGGTCGTGCAGCGTCAGCTTGTCTTCGGCCAGCCAGCGGGTCTCGATGATGCGCCGGCTGCGCTCGTCGAGCTGTTCGAGGGCGAGCGCCAGCGAGTCCGACGCGGCGTCTTCCCATTCCGCCTGCTCAACCGCCAGGGCCGGATCGGCGCCGTCGGCCGGCAGGTAGGCGGCAGGCGAGTAGACGCCCTCGCCATCGTCGTCGGCCGGCGTCGGATCGAACGACAGGTCGCGCGCCGCCAGCCGCTGCTCCATCTCGCGAACTTCTCGCGTCTCGACGCCGAGGTCATGCGCGACGGCCCGCGTCTCCTCCTCGGACAGCCAGCCCAGGTTCTTCTTCATGCGCCGCAGGTTGAAGAACAGCTTGCGCTGCGCCTTGGTCGTCGCGACCCGCACCAGCCGCCAGTTGCGCAGGACATACTCGTGGATTTCGGCGCGGATCCAGTGGACCGCGAAGCTGACGAGGCGAACGCCCATCGTCGGGTCGAAGCGTTTCACGGCCTTCATCAGGCCGACGTTGCCTTCCTGGATGAGGTCGCCGACCGGCAGGCCGTAGCCCATGTACCCGCGCGCCACGTGCACGACGAACCGCAGGTGTGACAGGACCAGCGCCCGGGCCGCTTCCAGGTCGCCGTCGTCGCGGAAACGCTCGGCCAGCTCGACCTCTTCCTCCCGGCTGAGCACGGGCAGGCTCGTGACGCGCTCGATGTACGCGTCCAGGCTGCCGATCGGCGCGGCGATCAGGTGAGAGGACTGCTTCAGCGCAAGGGCGGTGCTGGTCATCGGGATGTCATTCCTCCACGTTCACGGGCTGGACGCTATCTTAGCGCGAACTTAGCACTCGCGGAATTGGAGTGCTAACCCGACTGAAAGTTCCGTGACGGGAGTCAATATAAACAAGGAGTTAGGCGCGGGGCTCGATGCGCCGCAGGTGATAGCTGGCGGTGATCCAGGAGCCGATCCAGCCCAGCAGGGCGCCGCCGGCGACCAGCGCCAGGATGCCGTCCCGGCCGAGGCCATGGAGGCGGAAGGCCGAGGCGTACAGCGTGGCGACCCGCTCGATGGGCCCGGCCAGGAGCCCGACCGCCGCCGCCACCAGGACCCAGGCCAGCAAGCCGCCACCCAGTCCGTACCACGTGCCGCTGTACAGGAACGGCCGCCGAACGAAGGCGTTGCTGCCGCCGACCAGCTTGATGACCTCGATTTCGTCGCGTCGGCCGTAGATGTCCAGGCGAATCGTATTCCCGACGATCGCGACGACCCCGAGGCCCAGCAGGCCGGCCGCCAGCAGCACGACCTGTCGCAGCGCGTCGAGGATGGCGTCCAGCCGCCGCACCCACTCGGTGTCGACCTGCACGATCTCGATTTCGGGCAGGGTCCTGAGCTCGTCCGCCAGCGACTCCACGGCCTGCGGCGAATCGAACAGGGGCGCCGGCCTCAGGGTGATCGCGTACGGCAGCGGGTTGTCCCCCAGCGCCTTCAGCGCATCGCCAAATCCCGACATGTCCTCGAATTGCCTGAGCCCCTCCTCGGGCGTCACCAGGCGGGCATCCAGCACGTCGTCGCGGGCCTCGATGCTCCGCAGCACCTTCTGCGCCTGCTCCGCCGTCATCGGGATCTTCAGGTAGGCGGACAACTGCACCGTACTGCCGATGCCCTCGGTGACCGCCGAGGCGTTCAGGACGACCAGGTACAGGCAGGCGGGAAGCGCCAGGCCGAGGCCGATCACGCCGACCGTCAGGACGGTGGCGAAGGGTTGCCGCACCAGCTTGCCGAGCGACGACACCAGGGTCTGGACATGACGCTCGATCCAGGTGGACAGGACCGCCAGCGGCGAGCGCCGCTCCGAGGCGTAGGCCTTCCTGGCCGGGTCAGGCCGCGACATCGGGGGGCAACCCGGCCAGCTGGCCGTGCTCGATGTGGATGCGGCGAACGCCAAAGCGGTCGATCAGGTGGACGTCATGGGTCGCGACCATGACGGTCACGCCGACGTCGTTCAGGCGCTTGAACAGGTTCATCACCTCCAGCGCGAGGTCCGGATCGAGATTGCCCGTCGGCTCGTCGGCGATCAGCACCGGCGGCTTGCTGATCACGGCACGCGCGATGCCCACGCGCTGCTGCTCGCCGGCCGACAGCTCCATCGGGAAGCTCGTTTCCTTGCCGAGCAAGCCGACCTGGTCGAGCGCCGCGCGAACCCGCTTGTCGAGTTCGCGGCGCGTGACGCCCGCGATCACCAGCGGCAGCGCGACGTTGTCGTAGATCGGCCTGTCGGCCAGCAGCTTGTGGTCCTGGAACACGACGCCGACCTGGCGGCGAAAGGCGGGGATCGCCCGGCTGCCGACGCTGGCCGTGTTGCGGCTGTTGACGATGACCTGCCCTCGCGTCGGCCGCTCGAGCAGCGCGATGAGCTTGAGGACCGTGCTCTTGCCGGCACCGGAGTGGCCGGTCAGGAATGCCATTTCGCCCGAGGCCAGGTCGAAGCTCACCTCGGCGAGTGCCTCGCGGCCGTTCGGATAGCGCTTGAAGACCCGCTGGAAGGAGATCATGTGCCTGCGGTTTCCGTGGGCCGCAGCAGCCCGTCGACATAGGCCTCGGCCTTGAACGGCCCGAAGTCGCCCACCTGCTCGCCGACGCCGACGAAACGTATCGGCAGGCCGAACCTGCGCGCGATCGCGATCACGACGCCGCCCTTGGCCGTGCCGTCGAGCTTGGTGACCACGAGCCCGGTGACGCCGACCGCCTCGTTGAACTGCTCGGCCTGCCTGACGGCGTTCTGGCCGAGGCTCGAGTCGAGCACCAGCAGGACCTCGTGCGGTGCCTCCGGGTCGAGTCGCTTGAGCACCCGGGTGATCTTCCTGAGCTCGTCCATCAGGTGCGACTGGGTGTGCAGGCGGCCGGCGGTGTCGGCGATCAGCACGTCCACGCCGCGCGCCCGCGCAGCCTCGAGCGCGTCGAAGACGACCGCGGCGGGATCGGCGCCGGTCGCCTGGGCGATGATCGGCACCTGGTTGCGTTCGGCCCAGACGGCCAGCTGTTCGACGGCGGCCGCGCGGAAGGTATCGCCGGCGGCCAGCATCACCTTCAGCCCGTCCTGCTTGAGGAGCCGCGCGAGCTTGCCGATGGTCGTGGTCTTGCCGGAGCCGTTGACCCCGACGACCAGCACGACGTAGGGCCGCCGGCTGCGGTCCACGACGAAAGGCTTCTCGGCAGGGCGCAGGATGTCCAGCAGCGCGCCGCGCAGCGCGGCCAGCAGCGCGTCCACATCGGCCAGTTCCTTGCGGGCGACCTTGCGGTGCAGCTCGCCGAGGACCGCCTCGGTCGCCTCGACGCCGACGTCGGCGGCGAGCAGGCGCGTCTCCAGCTCCTCGAGCAGCGCGTCGTCGATCTTCCGCCCGGGCAGGAGGTCGCCGATCCAGGACGTGCCCCGGTTGACCTTCGCGCGCAGGCGCGCGAGGAAACCGCCTTCGGCAGGCTTCCCAGCGGTCTCGTCGGGTGTCTTTGCGCGGGAGCCGAACATCGGTGACCTCGTTGGTCGGCGGATTGTACCGAAAAGCGGCACCCCGATTTTTCATGCCCGCGACCCGGGCCTCCGGCCACGCATCGCCGCCGCGTCCCTGACAGGCGCCCGCCGCCGTCTGTTGCGCTCCCGGGGCGCGTATCATCATCGGCAAGCGGCGCTTGCGCGCTCTGCGCTGGCGGCGAGCCTTCATGCCGACCCAAGGGATCCGACACCTCGATGCCCCGCAAACCGCACAGCCGCCGCGATCGTTCGCCGCAATCGAAGCCGGCGAGGCGCCTGCCGCAGGGCCGCGGCGAGGTGCGGATCATCGGCGGCCGCTGGCGCGGCCGGAAGATCCGCTTTCCTTCCGGCTCGCAGATCCGCCCGAGTCCGGACAGGGTGCGCGAGACGCTTTTCAACTGGCTGGAACCCTCGATCCGTGGGGCGCGCTGCCTGGACCTGTTTGCGGGCAGCGGGGCGCTGGGATTCGAGTCGCTGTCGCGGGGCGCCGCGGGCGCCGTCTTGGTGGAGCGGGACCCGGCCATCGTCGCGCACCTGAAATCGCTGGCCAGGGAGCTCGCTCCCGATACCGCGTCCGTCGTCCAGGCCGATGCGCCTGCGTGGCTCGGCGGTCCTGCCCAGCGCTTCGATGTCGTGTACCTGGACCCGCCTTTCGGCTCGGGGCTGCTGCCCGGGCTGCTCCAGCGCCTCGACCGCGGCGGCTGGCTCGCCCCGGGGGCGCTGGTCTA
>DATHZW010000377.1:0-4475 GCA_035458405.1 Steroidobacteraceae bacterium
TCCGCTCGGCGCTGACGATGCTCGGCGTCATCATCGGCGTGGCGGCCGTCATCACCATGGTTGCGCTGGGCTCGGGCGCGCAGCGGGCCGTCGACCAGCAGCTGCAGTCGCTCGGCGCGAACCTGCTGACGGTCAACTCGGGCATGTGGTTCATGCGTGGCGTGTCGCGGCAGCAGAACACGCTCGAGATCGCAGATGCCGAGCTGCTGGGCCGGGATGCGACGCGCCTGTCCGCGGTGGTCCCGGAGATGTCGATTCGCGAGCAGGTCAAGGCCGGCAACCGCAACCTGAACGTGAGCGTCACCGGGACGACGCCGAACTACGCCAGCGTCCAGGCCTTCAGCATCGACACCGGCCGCATGTTCACCGCCTCGGATGACGCCGCCCGGCGCCGCGTCGCCGTCGTCGGCGCCGACATTCCCGGCATGCTCGACACCGACGCGGCGTCGATGATCGGCAGGACCCTGCTGGTCCGGGCGGTGCCGTTCGAGGTCGTCGGGGTGTTCGAGCGCAAGGGCGCCGTGGGCATGAGCAACCCCGACGACGACGTCTGGGTGCCGCTGCAGACGGCGCGCTACCGGCTGACCGGCCAGGACGCGCTGCAGTCGATCACGGTGGAGGTCTCGCCCGGCTCGACGATCGAGCAGGCCATGGTCGACATCGAGCGCGTCCTGCGCCGCGCCCACGGCATCCCGCCCGGTCGCGACAACGATTTTGCGATCTTCGACCGCAAGACATTCTTCAATGCGCGGGCGCAGGCGACGGAGATCTTCTCCTTCCTGCTGGCCGGCATCGCGGGGGTGAGCCTGGTCGTGGGCGGGATCGGCATCATGAACATCATGCTCGTGACGGTCACCGAGCGGACGCGCGAAATCGGCATCCGCATGGCGCTGGGCGCCACGCGCGCGTCGATCATGCTGCAGTTCCTGGTCGAGTCGGTGACGCTCTGCGTGCTCGGCGGCCTGCTCGGGATACTGCTGGGGTCCGGCCTGTCCATGCTGCTGGCGAAATTCGCCGGCTGGCAGACCTACGTGACGGCGGGCAGCGTGCTGCTGTCCTTCGGTTTTGCCGCGACGGTCGGGCTGGTGTTCGGCCTGATGCCGGCGCGGCGCGCCGCCCGGCTCGACCCGATCGAGGCCCTGCGCCACGAGTGACGCGCGGGCCCCGCAGGCCTTGCTCCGGTTCCTACTTGAGCGGCTTGTAGGAGAATTTCGCGCCGGCGATGGCGGCCTCGTACATGGCGCCGCCCTTGATGATGGTGAAGGTCGCCATGCCCTTGAAGTAGTCGCCGGAAGTGGTCGCGTCCTTCTTGCTGCCGCTGGCGCCGGCGGTGGTGCCGCCCGTGCCCGCGCCCGCCGATGCGCCCGCGGTGATGGCGACGGCGCTGGCCTGCGCCCCGAACTCGAAGCCGTCCTGGGTGAACTCGTCGAAGGCGCGCTTGTCCTCGAAGAAGATGATCATGCTGTAGCCCTGGCCGCCGAGC
Organism: Steroidobacteraceae bacterium; assembly: GCA_035458405.1. Classification (GTDB taxonomy): domain Bacteria; phylum Pseudomonadota; class Gammaproteobacteria; order Steroidobacterales; family Steroidobacteraceae; genus SG8-30. The sequence goes on from DATHZW010000377.1 coordinate 1,484, forward strand.
TGGAAGCCATAGCTGACCTGCGCCATCGAGGTCTCGCCGACCGCCGCGCCGCCGACGTACACGCGGCCCTTGCCGTAGGCGCCGCCGATGCCTATGCCGCCCTTGCCGATGGTCGGGAACACGGCGTAGCCGTAGCTCTTGCCGAAGAACGCCTTGCTCTCGCCGGCATCCTGGAAGAGCTTGATCGTCTCCGAGTAGTTGTCGGCACGGGCCGGGCCGGTCCAGGCCAGGGTGGCCACGGCCAGCACCAGGAAAGTCAGGAGGTTACGGTTCATGACGTGGGGCCCTTTGTCGACCGAGGACGACCCGATACTACTCCAGTGCGCCAAGGCGCGACCACCGCGCTCGCCACGATGCGCGCCGGCAGCGGCTCAGCCGGCCGCCTCGGCGGGCCGCGCAGCGAGGGCCGCGGCCTTGCGCGGTTCGATCGCCGGCGGCAGCAGCTTGTACATCACCGGCGTGACCAGCCGGGCCAGCAGCGTCGAGGAGATCAGGCCGCCGATGATCACGATGGCCAGCGGCGAGTAGAGTCCCGAGCCCTGGATGGCCAGCGGCATCAGGCCGCCGATCGCCGTGAGGGAGGTCAGCAGGATGGGGAAGAATCGAACTTCGCCCGCCTTCTCGATCGCCTCGTCCAGCCCGGCGCCGTTCTCGCGCAGCTGGTTGGTGAAGTCGACCAGCAGGATCGAGTTTTTGATCTCGATGCCGACCAGCGCGATCATGCCGATCAGGGCCGTGAACGACAGGTTGTAGCCGGTGAGGAACAGCCCGACGGTGGCGCCAACCATGCCCAGCGGCACGACGCCGAAGACGATCAGCGTGGAGCGGAAGCTGCCGAACTCGAGCACCAGCACGGCCAGGATGCCGAACATCGCGACCAGCAGCGCTACACCGAGCCCGCCGAAGGCCTCTTCGCGGGCCTCGACTTCGCCGGCCGCCGTGTAGCGGTAGCCGGGCGGCCATTCCATCTTCGCCAGTTCGACGAACACGGAGCGCGTGACGTCATCGGTGACATAGCCGGTCTGCGGCCAGGCGGTAATGCTGATGGAGCGCTCGCCGTCGTAGCGGTGAATGACGTTGGATGCCGTGCGGAAATGGGGATCGCTGATCTGCCTCAGCGGGACCTGCCCGCCGGCCAGTGACGACACCTGGATCTCGTCCAGCAGGCCGAGCGTCGGGCGTCCCTCGATCGGCAGTCGCAGGGTGATGTCGTACTCGTCGCCGTCCGGCTGGCGGAAGCGCCCCGCGGGCAGGCCCGCCACGGCCAGCCGCACGGTGCGGTCTGCCTCGATGGCCGGCACTCCGAACATGGCCGCCTTCTCGGTGTCGATCCGCAGGTCCAGGTCGGTGCGCTGCAGGCGCATCGGGTTGTTGACGTCGCGCGTGCCGTCCACGTTCATGACGACGTGCTCGACTTCGGTGGCCAGGGCACGCAGCGTCTCGAGGTCCGGGCCGACGATGCGCACCTCGATCGGCGCGTTGATCGGCGGGCCGTTCTCGAACTGCCGGACCGTGATCTGCGCTGCCGGGTAATCGGCGAAGCTGGCGCGCAGGCCGTCGAGCATGCGGCCGGTTTCCTCGGGATCGTAGTGCTCGACCTCGGCGAACACCTCGGCGACGTTGGCCGACACGCCGGTGGAGATGACGTTGTAGTAGACGCGCGGGTTGTCGTGGCCGAGGTTCGCGAACCAGTACTTGATGCCCGGCTGCTTCGCCAGTTCCGCCTCGACGAAGCGCAGGGCGCGGTCGGTCTCCGCCAGGCTGGCGCCGTCCGGCGCCTCGATGCGCACGCGGAACTGCGGGATGTCCGCGGTGGGGAACAGGCTGAAGCCGATCAGGGGCACCAGGGCCAGCGCGCCCATGATGACGCCCAGCGCCAGCAGCAGGGTCGTGCGGGGACGGGCCAGCGCCTTGCGAAGCGCAGGGCCGTAGAAGGCGTGGATCCCCCGCATCACCGTCGCCAGCGCCCGGTCCGCCAGGGCGTCCGAGCCCTCCACCAGCCTGCGGCCGCCCAGGATCAGCCGCCCCAGCCAGGGCTGGCGCGGCAGCGGGCGAGGCTCCCCGCGGAGCAGGCGGCTGCTGAGGAACGGGATGATCGTCAGCGCGACGAACAGCGAGGCCAGGATGGTGTACAGCACGGCCGCCGGCAGGGAGCGGACGAATTCACCGGAGCCTTCGGGCAGGAACAGCAGGGGCAGGAAGGCCAGCAGCAGCGTCGCCGTGCAGCCCAGCACCGCCAGCCAGATCTGGTCGGTGGCCCTGATGGCCGCCTGGCGGCGCGGCATGCCTTCGCGCACGTGCCGCGCGATGTTCTCCACGACGACGATCGAGTCGTCGACCAGCAGGCCGAGCGCGACGACGAAGCCGGCGATCGACAGCTGGTTGAGGGAAAAGCCGGTCAGATACAGGGCGGAAAGGCCGATCGCCAGCGAAAGCGGGATCGAGATCATGACGATCCCCGCGGCCCGCAGGCCGAGCGGCAGCAGCGTCAGCAGGACCAGCGCGATGGCGATGCTGAAGTCGATCTGCAGCCTCGACAGGCGGTGCTCCACGTTTCGCGACTGGTCGAAACCCCGCTCGAGCCGCACGCCTTCGGGGAGCGACCGCTCGAACTCGTCGAGTCGCTCGTAGATCGCGTCGCGCACGGTGAAGACGTTCTGGTCGTCCTTCATGTTGGCCGTGACGAACACCGCGCGCTGGCCGCCGAAGCGGCCCAGGTAGCGTTCCTCCTCCGTGCCCCAGGAGACGGTGGCGATGTCGCGCACCCGCACGGGCCGGCCGCCCCGCGCGCTGATCACGGTGTCGGCCACTTCGTCGAGCGACTTGTAGCGTCCGGAGGTCTTGAGGTTGTAGCGCCTCAGGCCGACGTCGACGGCGCCGCCGGGAATGCTGGCGTTCTCGCCCTGGATCGCCGCCATCGCCTGCCCCAGCGTCACGCCGGCGGCGGACAGCCGCTCGAGGTCGACCGCCACCCGGACCTCGGGACGGGGGT
>DATHZW010000378.1:0-7022 GCA_035458405.1 Steroidobacteraceae bacterium
GGTGCCTGGCACCGCGGCATCAGGCGGCCTTGAGGGTGTCCTCGCCCTTCTGCCAGTTGCAGGGGCAGAGTTCGTCCGTCTGCAGGCCGTCGAGGACGCGCAGCACTTCCTCCGGGCTGCGGCCGACGTTGAGGTCGGTGACGTAGACGAAACGGATCACGCCTTCCGGATCCACGATGTAGGTCGCGCGCTGCGCCACGCCCGCCTCGGCGTCGAGCACACCGAGCTCGGTCGACAGCTCGCGCTTGATGTCGGACAGCATCGGGAACGGCAGGTTGCGCAGTTCCTCCCTGTCCTTGCGCCAGGCCAGGTGGACGAACTCGGAGTCCACGCTCACGCCGAGGACCTGCGCGTCGCGATCGGCGAAGTCGCCGTTCAGCCGGCCGAAAGCCGCGATCTCGGTCGGGCAGACGAAGGTGAAGTCCTTCGGCCAGAAGAACACGACCAGCCACTTGTCCTTGAAGCTCTGGTTGTCGAAGTCCCTGAATGCCGTATTGATGTCGTTGTTCACGACGCCGGTGAGCTTGAACCTGGGAAACCTGCTGCCGATGCCCAACATGTCGTATCTCCTTGGATTGGTTTCGGAACCGCGCCCTGCGCGTTGATGAAAGGATGGAGCCCGGCACTTGATTTATCCAATGGATTGATCCGATCATTGCGATAGGCACAGTCAATCGGCAATCCCATGAACCTCCGCGACCTTCAATACCTCGTGGCGCTGGCCGAGACCGGGCACTTCGGCGAGGCGGCCGAGCGCTGCCACGTCAGCCAGCCGACGCTGTCCGCCCAGATCAAGAAGCTGGAGGAATACCTCGGCGTGCCCCTGTTCGAGCGCCAGCCGCGCAAGGTCTCGCTGACCGAGGCCGGCAAGCGCATCGTCGAGCGCGCCCGCCGCATCACCCGGGAAGCCGAGGACATCCGTGAACTGGCCCGCGCAAGCCGCGACCCCCTCAGCGGCGCGCTGCGCGTCGGACTCATCCCGACCATCGCCCCCTACCTGCTGCCGCGGGTGGCCGTGAAGCTGCGCCGCAAGCTGCCGAAGCTGTCGCTGATGCTCTACGAGTACCAGACGAGCGTGCTCCTGCAGAAGCTGCACGACGGCGAGCTCGACCTGGCCATCCTCGCGCTGCCGGCCGAGACCGGCGGACTCGAGACGCGAAGCCTGTTCGCCGAATCCTTCGTGGTAGCGATGCCGAGAAGCCACCGGCTCGCGGCCCGCAAGCGCCTGAAGCCCGCCGACCTCGCCGGCGAACAGATCCTGCTGCTCGAAGAAGGGCACTGCCTGCGGGACCAGGCACTCGAAGTCTGCGGCACGGTGGCGGTCAGCGAGGAGCAGGACTTCCGCGCCACCAGCCTGGAGACGCTGCGCCAGATGGTCGCGTCCGGCCTCGGGATCACCCTGTTGCCGCGCCTCGCCGCGGAGGGCCCGATCGCCGGCGCCCGCGGCCTGGAGTTCCGCCCGTTCGCGCCACCGTCGCCGTCGCGCATGGTCGGTGCCGCCTGGCGCAAGTCGACGACACGCGAGCCCGCCATCCAGGCGGTGTGCGACATCATCCGGCTGGCGGACCGCTGACAGGACGGTCGCCGCCAATAACGGGCGGTCATGCGCGGCCGCACCGTCCGGCCGACGCTGCCCAGCAAGGGACCAGGGAATGAACACGACCCACAACCGACCGATCGACCTTCGCTCCGACACGGTCACCCGCCCGTCGCCTGGCATGCGGGCCGTGATGGCGGACGCCGAAGTCGGCGACGACCAGTATGGCGAGGACCCGAGCATCAACCGCCTGCAGGCGCAGGTTGCCGGGCTGCTGGGAAAGGAAGCGGCATTGTGGGTGCCGACCGGCACCATGGCCGACCAGATGGCGCTCCGGCTGCTGACCCGCCCCGGCGACGATGTCGTTGTCAGCCATGAGGCTCATATCGTGTGGCACGAGGCGGGCGCATCCGGGCGCAACGCCGGCGTGCAGTTCACCGAGGTCGGCTCCCGTGGACTTTTCACCAGCGAGGAGTTTCGCGCCGCTTGCAAGCCGCAGGGACACTTCCTGTATCCCGGCACCACCATGGTCGCGATCGAGAACACGCAGAACCGCGCCGGCGGGGTCGTCTTCCCGCAGGCCGAGGTCGAGCGGATCTGCGCAGCGGCGCGCGAACTGAAGGTCGCCAGCTTCCTCGACGGTGCGCGGCTGTGGAACGCGGCCGTGGCGAGCGGCCTGGAGCCGGCAGCCATCGCCGCCCCGTTCGACCTGGTGTCGGTCGCCCTGTCCAAGGGGCTGGGCGCGCCCGGCGGCTCGCTGCTGGCAGGCGGCAAGGACCTGATCCAGCGGGCGGTGCGCGAGCGGCGGATGCTCGGCGGCGCCATGCGCCAGGTCGGCGTGTTCGGCGCCGCCGGCCTGTATGCGCTGGAACACCACTACGAACGGCTTGCCGAGGACCATGCCAACGCGCGGCTGATGGCCGACATCCTGATGACCAGCAAGTCGATCTTGCTGGACCCGGCCACCGTCCAGACCAACATCCTGGTCTTCGACCTCGCGCCCGGCGCGCCGGACGCACCGACGCTGGTGGAACGCGCCCGCGGGCAGGGCGTGCTGATCATCCCCTTCGGGCCGCGACGCGTGCGGGCGGTGACCCATCTCGACGTCACCCGGCAGGAGTGTGAGCGCGCAGCCCGGGTGCTCGCGCGGCTGGCCGACGGCGGTGCCGAATGACCCCGGAAGAGGCTGCGGCAAAGGCCTGGACCTGGCGGCTGGACGACGGCACGGCCAGCAACGACTGGGACCGTTACCACGAACGGCTGCAGGCGGTCGCATCGAGGCGCGGCCTGCGCGTGGAAGACCTCGGACCGCCGGGCCACCTGCCCCTGCCGCTGCTCACCAACGACCCGCGCGTCACTGCTGCGCCGCGCATCCTGATCGGCAGCGGCTTCCACGGCGAGGAAGCCGCCGGGCCCTGGGGCGTGCTGGCGTTCCTGGAGTCGGTGGAGGACTGGCTGCTGGCGGGTGTCGGCCTGACGGTGCTGCCGCTCGTGAACGTCAGCGGCTTTCGCGAGGGCAGGCGCTTCAACGACCTCGGCGAGAACCCCAACCGCGGTTACCTTCCGGGCGCCGAGGCGTCGTCGCGCGAGGGCCGGATCCTGCAGTCGCACGGCGACCGGCTGCGCGACGCCGCGCGCGACGGACTGCTCGCCTGCCACGAGGACGTGCTGCTGTCGCATTGCTATGTCTACGGCATGGAGCGAAGCGACGCGCCGGGCGAATTCAGCCATGGGCTGTTGCGGGCCAATGCGTCGTTCTTTGCGGTTCACCCCGACGGCGAGGTGGACGGCTGCCCGGTCAGGGACGGCATCGTCTTCAACCACCAGGACACGTCGTTCGAGTCCTGGCTGCTGCTCGAAGGCACACGCCGGGCCGCCTGCGTCGAGACCCCGGGCCAGCAACCGATCGAGCGGCGCATCGCGGCGCAGGCCGCGATGATGCGGTTCTTCGTTGCGCATGCCGCAGGGAGCGCCTAGCCGGCGGAAGCCCGGGACCGGGCCTACTTCTCGTGCCTGCCGAACTCGACCATCTTGCGGGCCTCTTCGGCAAATTTCTTCGCGGCGTCGCCGTCCTCGATCCGGGGAGGGCGTGGCGGCACTTCGATGCCACGTTGCACCGCCGGGCGCGCAGCCAGCTCAGCGATCCATCGTCCCAGGTGCGGCAGGCCGTCGACGGCGACGCCCGACCACTTGTGCGTGCGCGCCCAGGCCCAGTTCGCGATGTCGGCGATCGAATAGTCCCCGGCAAGGTACGCGTTGCCGGCCAGCCTGCCGTCCAGCACCTCGAACAGCCGCCGCACCTCGCCCTGGTAGCGGTCGATGGCGGGCTGGATCTTCTCGGGGAAATAGCGATGGAAGACATTCGCCTGCCCCATCATCGGGCCGATCCCGCCCATCTGGAACATCAGCCACTGGACCACGAGCGACCGCCCCTTCGCGTCGGCGGGCATCAGCCGGCCGGTCTTCTCCGCCAGGTACATGAGGATCGCGCCGGACTCGAACACCGTGAAGTCCCCGGCCGCGCGATCGACGATGACGGGAATGCGGCCGTTCGGGTTCAGCTCCAGGAACCATGGCTGCCTCTGCTCCAGCGCGGACAGGCCGACCACGCGCACCGTGTAGGGCAGGCCCAGTTCCTCCAGGGCGATGGAGACCTTGTGCCCGTTCGGCGTCGCGGCTGTGTAGAGGTCGATCATCCGGGGTATCAGCGGGGTCCAGGTTCAATCGGGCGCGTACACGCGCCCGTCCACGTCGCGGAAGCGCTGCGTGCTGCGCCGGTCCGGCGGCGGGCGGCGCACGACCCCGGCTTCGCGTGCCTGGTCGACCAGCGCCTGGGCGTAGTCGAGGAAGGTGTCCTCGCGGCGCTCGCCGACGATCTTCGCCAGGCCGGCATAACCATCGCGGCCCGCCGCGATGAAGTTGTTGGCGATCACCCGGTAGTCCCTTGACTCGTCGAACGGTTCCCAGGCCTTGCCGTTCCAGAACTCGAGGTCCTGGAGCCGACCCTGCTCCCGGCTGCGGGTCAGGTCCATCGTCCAGCGCAGGTTGGCCGTGTACGGATAGGCGCCGGTATTGGCGCCTTGGTCGGCGAGGAAAAAGTCGACGGCCTCTTCCAGCGTCGCGTGCAGTTCGCTGCCGCGCATCACCAGCCTCACGAGCGTGTTCTTGAACGGCAGCGCGAGGTAGGCGTCGCCGACCGTAAAGGCGCCCTGGGCCAGGCCGTTGCGCGCGCCGCCTGCGTTCTGGATCGCGATGTCCGCCCCGCCAAAGCGCTTGGCCTGCGCCAGGAAGAATTCCGCGACCAGGCTCTGGATGTCACCCCCCTGGGAATCGGTCGACGCCGCGCAACCGGGCGCGCCGTCGCGGCTGCGATCGTGCATCCCCGGGACACGCCGCAGGCAGAGTCGCTCCGGCACCGTGGCGACCTGCTCGCCGGCAAAACGCTGGATCTGGTTGCGATAGACGTCCAGCACGCGCTGCGTCGCCGGGTCGGCCGCAAACCGCCCAAGCACGTTGCTCGCCTCGATCTGCGCCAGGACGCGCTCCCGCGCCGGTCCCTTGAGAGGCACGTCGTCGCGACGCAGGTCGTCGCCAAGCAGCAGGACGGGCCGTCCGCCACAGTCGGTCACGCGGCCCTGGTCGTCGAACTTCACGTCGAGGACGCCGATCACCCAGGTGTACTGCCAGGCCTGCGCCACGCAGACCGCGTCGCCATCGCGATTCCGCACGCGAGTCGGGTACGGGCCCTCGACGCTCAGGCCGAATTCCCTGAATTCCTCGCCGAGCAGCGAATGCGAGTCCCCGCCGACGATGACGTCCACCCCGGACAGCGACCGCGCCAGCTCGAGGTCGCTCAGGTAGCCGACGTGCGTCAGCAGGATGATGACGTCCACGCCCTCGGCGCGCAGCGCATCGACCTGCGCCTGCGCGGTCTGCGCCTCGTTGCCAAACGTCGTGCCCGCGTCGGGGTTCGAAGACCCCTTGGTCTTGCCGCCCACGTCGATGCCGACGATGCCGATGCGGCGGCCACCGCGCTCCAGGACGATCCGTGGTCGCAGGTAGTCGTGCTGGGAAAAGCGCGCCAGGGGCGACTCGCCGACCGTGAACTGCACGTTCGCGCCCAGCGCCGGCGTATTGCAGTCCCAGGTCCGCTTGCTGAGGAAGTCGAGGAATCGCTTCAGCCCGATGTCGCCGGCGTCGAACTCGTGGTTGCCGGCCTCGAAGGCGTCGAAGCACACCTGGTTCATGAGGTCCGCATCGGCCTCGCCCGCGAACAGCGTGAAGTAGAGATCGCCGGTGATGGCGTCGCCGGCATGCAGCTTGAGCAGGTTCTCGCTGCCCCGGGCCAGCTCGTCGAAGGCCGTCGCCAGTTGCGGGAAGCCGCCGAAGCTGACCTGCGTCGGTTCGCCGTCGAGCAGCAGGACCTGGCCGCTGTCCGGCGCGACGCGGGAGTGGTGGTCGTTGATGTGCAGGATGCGCAGCGACAGGCCCCCGGCAGCCGGCACGGCCGGCTGGACCGGGTGGGTCGCGCACGCGGCCAGCAGCCATGCCGCGGCACCGGCCAGCACGCCGAGACGGTGGCGGCGCGGCTGCATGAGACGGGCAAGTTCGGTGGCCTGCATGGAACACCAGGAGTTCGGGTTGTCGGGCGGCGCGATGGCCGCCAAGTCTACACGACGGCCCGTCCGTGCCGGCGGCTGCGCGACAGGCGCTCGCCGGCCACGGGGTCGGGCCGGCCTCCGCGGTGGAGCGAGGCGGCACGGGCGGGTAACATCGGAAGCGCCACGAGCGGGGGATTCGTGACCAACGGAAACCGCCTGTTGACCGACGAGGAGATCGAGCGTCGCCTGCTCGATCGTCGCGCCGACCCCGAACTCGATGCGCTGTTCGGCCGGCCCCGGCACGCCGAACTCCGGGACCTCGCGCGGCGGGCCAGCGGGCAGCGTGGCGGCCATCGCGTGCTGATCCTGCCCGGCATCATGGGTTCCACCCTCGGCCTGCGCCGCCCGGGTCGTGACGACGACATCAAGTGGTTCGACCCCGTCGAGATCGCGCTCGGCGGGCTGACCAGGCTGGCCTTGCCGTCGGCGCGCCGCATCGAGCCGCTCGGCGTGCTGCTGTTCGCTTACCTGCGCCTCAAGCTGTCGCTGCGTGCGGCAGGCTTCGACGCCGATTTCCATCCCTACGACTGGCGTCACAGCATCGGCGACGCAGGCCGCGCGCTGGCCGACAGGCTGGGGCACGAGCCGAGGCGCAAGGTTTCGCTGGTGGCGCACAGCATGGGCGGGCTGGTCGCGCGCGCCGCGCTCGCCCATCGCGGTGCGACGCGCGTCGACCGGGTCATCCAGCTGGGCACGCCGAATCGCGGTGCATACGGGACGATCAAGGCGCTGCGCGGGACTTACTCACTGGTCCGCCGGCTGGCGCTGCTGGACCTGGCGCACGGGGCGCGGGAACTGGCCCGCGACGTCTTCTGCACGCTGCC
>DATHZW010000379.1:0-3155 GCA_035458405.1 Steroidobacteraceae bacterium
AAGTGAGACAAGCCGAGGGATCACTAAACAGCGCGTATTGTATCTCATTTCGGGGGGCATTGCTTGCCTTGGGAGTCACGGGCCCTTTTCGCCCGGTTCCGGGGTTCTCGATGGCCGTAATGATGGTGACGATGTCTATGCCTTCAACCAGAAAAAGCCCTCGTTCGGGCCGGCCGCCGGCCGGGATCCAGAGCTCCCGGACAGGCGCAATCCTGCTAGCCGGGGCCCTCGCCCTGTTCTGCCTCGGCGGCCTGTTTGCGGAAGCGCTGATGCCGCTGCTGCGCTACGACCGGCCGGCGCTGGCGGATCACGAATGGTGGCGCCTGGTCTCGGCGCACCTGGTTCACTTCGACCTCCAGCACGGCGTGCTCAACGCCGCGGCTCTCGTCCTGACGGCCTGGATCGTCGGCAGCCGGGTTGCCATCGCCGAGTGGCTGCTGCTTTCCGCCGGGTCGCTGATCGCGGTCGATGTGGGGCTCTATTGGCTGTCGCAGGACGTCGGCTGGTATGTCGGGGCGTCCGGCCTGCTGCACGGCCTGTTCGCCGGCGGCGCCTTGGTACTCGCGGTGCGCGAGCGCGACGTGACAGGTGGGATCATGCTGCTCCTGCTCGCCGGAAAGCTGGCCTATGAGCACCTGTCCGGCGGCACCTCGCTGTTCATGGACGGGGCCGGCTTTGCGGTCGTGACCGAGGCGCATCTCTACGGCGCGGTGGGCGGCCTGGCGACCGCCCTGGGCATCCTGGCAGTTCGCCACCGCCGATAGGCGCCGGCGATCAGGGGATCGATGCAGCCTGCGTCGATTCGGGCCGCTGGGACAACGGCGCCGCCGCACGGCTGGCCAGGACAGTACGCGAGCCGCCCGATGGGACGGCAGCTGGCGCTGTCCTCGCCTGGAGGTCCCCGGCTTCGAGCCGTCGCAGTTCGACCGAGGTGGTCTGGTAATAGGCCACCGCGTCGTCGATCAGCGCGGCGGCCCCGTCTTGATCGGACCGGTCCGCCCCGGTCGCCGCGTCGGCAGTACTCGCGGTCTTCCTGGGGGTCGGTTCGACCACGTTGCCGTTTCTCCGTACGGCATGCGTCAATTTCGACTGACGGGGACTGGCGACACTGTCCGCAAGCCGGCGCCGCCGCGGCGCGGGTCGCCCGCCGCATCCAGGCCGGCCTCGCCCTGCGCCACGACATGAACGCCGCCAAAGAACAGGTTGCGGCCCTGCCAGCGGTCGATCCGCAGTCCCGCGGCCGTCAGCGCGGCGTCTTCGGCCGGCGCGAAGCCCCCCTCCAGGCTCAGCAGGTCGCCCTCGACGTGGATGCGCGGCGCGTTCACCGCTTCCTCGGGGGTCATGCCGAAATCGACGAGGTTGGTGATGACCTGCAGGATCGCGCTGCGAATACGGTTCGACCCGCCCGAGCCGAGCACCGCGTGCCCGCCGGGGCGCTCAATCAGGGTCGGGGCCATCATCGAGGCCATGCGCGTGCCCGGGCGCCAGGCCTGGAACCCGCCTGGATTCAGGTCCTCCTCGCCCAGCATGTTGTTGAGCATGATGCCGGTGCCGGGCAGTACGTGTCCGCAGCCCTCGCCGTTGCTGAGCGACACCGCCGCAACATTGCCGGCCTTGTCGACGACGCTGATGTGGGTCGTGCCCCGGTTGAACCCGGGCCGCGACCGGACCTCCGCGCGATAGCGGGCCAGCAGCTCGCGATCCAGCAGGGGCTCGTCGCTCTCGGCGCGGGCCTGGTTGGCCAGCCGCATGGCCTCGGCCAGCGCCCGCAGCCACTGTTCCCGGCTGGTGGGCGAAGTTTCACTCAGCAATGCCAGCGCAAACGCGATCAGGATGCCGCCTCGCGATGGCGGCGGGTTGGTGAAGATCCGGGCATCGCGATAATCCATCGCCAGGGGCGCTCGCCGCGCGACCTCGTAGCCGCGCAGGTCGTCCAGCGTGAGCTGGCCGCCTCCGCCGGCGCAGGCATCGACGAGCTGGCGCCCGAGCGCGCCGCCGTAGAACAGCTCCGGGCCCTCCCGCGCGAGACGCTCGAGGGTCGCCGCCAGCTCGCGCTGCCGGAAGCGGGTGCCCTCCCCCGGCAGCGACCCGCGATCGCTGCCGTAGACGGCGCGGGCGCCGGCAGTGGCGACATAGATCGGTGCGACCACCTGGAAGATGTAAGCCTGCAGCCGGCTGAGCACGACGCCTTCGCGCGCCACCTTCACCGCCGGCGCCACCAGCCGCGTCATGGGCAGGCTGCACAGGTCGCGGTGAACGGCGAACAGGCCGGCCACGATGCCTGGCGTCGCCACCGACCCCAGGCCGATGTGGAACTCCTGCGTGACCGTTCCGAAATTCGCCTCGATCGGGTGCAGGTCGATGTCGCCGGCCGGGCGGCGGTTCCGCGGCGTGTCGACGAAGAAATCATAGACCACCGGGGCAGCGCCGGCCCTGCCCGCCAGCAGGTAGCCGCCGCCGGCCAGGGAACAGAGCACCGATTCCGCCACGCAGGCGGCGCAGGACGCCGCGATCGCCGCGTCGAAGGCGTTGCCGCCCTCCTCCAGCACCTCGCGCGCCGCCTCGGCGGTGACTTCGTGCCCGCAGGCCACCGCGGCTCCGGATGCAGGCGGCCGGTCCCGGATCACCATCGATTCACCTCCCCGGAGCGTTGCGACCAGGCCCGATGTGCACACTTCACGATAGGCAACAAATGCCGATGCCACAAGCCTCCGGGTCGCGGTGGCTCGCGCATCCCGGCGCATGGGTGTACGGTTAGCCTTCTGCGGCAGCGGGATCCTCACTGGCTTCGTCGCTGCAGGAAGACAACACGGGCAATTCCCGAGGGGAAATGGAAATGAAGCGAACACTTACAGCCGCGCTGGTCGCGTTGGCATTTCTTTCCGCGCCGGTGGTGGCGCAGGAGCAGCCCATCTACACCTGGATCAGCTTCGTCAAGGCGAAGCCCGGGCAAGGCGATGCGGCCATCAAGATGATGATCGAAGAGGACGCCAAGACCTTTGATCCGCTGGTCGAGAGCGGCGCGGCGGCCGCCTGGGGCGTCGCCATGCCGGTGGTGCATGATGGCAACGACCCATATACGCACGTGGAGTGGATCAACTTTGTCGGCTGGGCCGGTGCGGATACCTTCATGAAGACCTTCATGGAGCAGCGCC
>DATHZW010000380.1:0-2577 GCA_035458405.1 Steroidobacteraceae bacterium
CCGCCACCCAGCCAGCCGAACAGGCGCGCAAACAACCCCGGCCCCGCTGGCTCGGCCTTCGCCACGACCTGGGGAGGCGGCGCGACCGGTGCCGGCGCGGCCGGCACGATGGTCTGCACGGCAGGACCCGGCGCCGGCGGCTTCTTTTCAGCCGCGGTCTTGAAGTCGATCTCGAGCGGCGCCTGCTCGGCCATCTGGTAGCTGATGCCGGCGTTCTCCGGCAGGTTGACCTCGTCGTCGCGGACCCGCTTGATCGAGTAGTTGGGCGTCTCGATGTTCGGGTTCGGCACCAGGATGATGTCGACGTTGCCCCGCGACTCGACTTCGTTCAACCACTCGCGCTTCTCGTTGATCAGGAAGGTCGCGACGTCGACCGGCAACTGCGCGACGACGCGGGCGGTGCGGTCCTTGCGGGCCTCCTCGCCGATCAGTCGCAGCACGGCCAGCGCCATGGATTCGACGCTGCGGATCGTGCCCATGCCGCTGCATCGCGGGCACACCGTGTGCGTTGCCTCGCCGAGCGACGGCCGCAGCCGCTGCCGGGACATTTCCAGCAGGCCGAAGCGCGAGATCCGCCCGATCTGGATCCGGGCCTTGTCCATGCGCACCGCATCGCGCATGCGGTCCTCGACCGCTTGCTGGTTCTTCTTCGACTCCATGTCGATGAAGTCGATGACGATCAGCCCACCAAGGTCGCGCAGCCTGAGCTGCCGCGCAATCTCGTCCGCGGCCTCGAGGTTGGTGTTGCAGGCCGTGGTCTCGATGTCGGCGCCGCGGGTGGCGCGCGCCGAGTTGATGTCGATCGAGACCAGCGCCTCGGTGTAGTCGATCACGATGCTGCCGCCGGAGGGCAGGTGCACGGTGTGCGAGTAGGCCGACTCGATCTGGCTCTCGATCTGGTAGCGCGTGAACAGCGGCACGTCGTCGGTATAGAGCTTGATGGCCCGCTGGGCGTCCGGCGTCAGGAAGCGCTGGACGTACTCGAGCGCCCGCTGGTGCGCGCCGGGCTCGTCGATCAGCACCTCGCCGATGTCGTCCGACATGTAGTCGCGCAGCGAGCGCGTGACGGCGTCGCTTTCCTGGTAGATCAGGAAGGGCGCGGCGCGGCGGCCGGCGGCGTCGACGATCGCGTCCCAGTTGGCGCGCAGGTTATCCAGGTCCCACTGCAGTTCCTCGGGCGAGCGGCCGACCCCGGCGGTGCGCACGATGCTGCCCATGCCGTCGGGGATGTGCAGCTGTTCGAGCGCGTCGCGGGTCGCGTCGCGGTCCTCGCCCTCGATCCGGCGGGACACGCCGCCGGCGCGGGGATTGTTCGGCATCAGCACCAGGAAGCGGCCGGCGAGGCTGATGAAGGTGGTCAGGGCGGCGCCCTTGTTGCCGCGCTCCTCCTTCTCCACCTGGACGATGAGTTCCTGGCCTTCCTGGAGCACGTCCTTGATGTTGAACCGGGCCCCGGGGGCGGGCTGGTAGCGGAAGTATTCGCGCGCGACTTCCTTCAGTGGCAGGAAGCCCTGCCGCTGCGAGCCATAATCGACGAAGGCCGCCTCGAGGCTGGGCTCGACGCGGGTGATGCGGCCCTTGTAGACGTTGGCCTTTTTCTGTTCGCGGGACGGAAGTTCGATCGATAGGTCGTAGAGCTTCTGGCCGTCAACCAGCGCTACGCGCAACTCTTCCTGCTGAGTTGCGTTGACTAACATTCTTTTCATTTGCCCCATCCGAGGGTCTGGGGGCCGAAAAGCGTGGGTTGCGTCTTGAGGGTGGCGTGGGGAGTTCGTTCGTCACCTGGCAGGGCCGTCCATGCAGAATGGAGACGGCGCGCCCTGCGGCGCGCTGCCGGACTCCATCTTCATGCCTCGGCGAGGGGGACATGCCTGGGGATTCTCTGCTCTTCCACGGACCGTGCCTTGTTGGGCACGCATCCAAGCTTTCGGCCGTACGATGGCCTGGTTGACCAGGACCAACTAACATGCGGCCCCTGCCCGGATAGGACACCGGCCGGTTTAGCGGGGTGTGCTCACGGGGGGCCGCGCAATCGTCGGTAGCCGCGCCACGATTCGAGGGAAGGGCGCCAGCCTGCTGACGGGCGGTAACACTAGCAGCCTAGCATCCAGAAAATCAATACCTTAGGGAATCTTTATGGCCCCGCCTGAAGCAGCCCCCGCCGCCGTCCGCCACGTCACCGTCGGAGCCGGCGAAAGTGGGCAAAGAATCGACAATTTCCTGCTCCGGGAGCTCAAGGGCGTGCCCCGCAGCCACGTCTACCGCCTGCTCCGGCGGGGCGAGGTGCGCATCAACGGCCGCCGCGCCAAGCCCGAGCAGCGCCTCGAGGACGGCGACGAAGTGCGCCTGCCCCCGGTGCGGGTGGCGGTCCCGGAGACGCCCGGGCGGGTGCCCGATGCCCTGCGCGCGGAGGTCCGGGCGGCCGTGATCCACGAGGACGACCGGATCCTGGCCCTGGACAAGCCGTCCGGGCTCGCCGTGCATGGCGGTTCAGGGCTGTCTTTCGGCGCGATCGAGGTGCTGCGGGCGGACCGCCCCGACAGCGAACTCGAGCTCGTCCACCGGCTGGATCGGGAC
>DATHZW010000381.1:0-10562 GCA_035458405.1 Steroidobacteraceae bacterium
CCATCCGCTATCCGCTTTCTTATCGACTCACCACTCACAACAGAAAAATCGTCCCCAGCCCCAACAACGCCGCAAACCCGACCACGTCGGTGACCGTGGTCAGGATCACCCCGCCGGCCAGTGCCGGGTCGATGCGCAACCGCTTGAGCGCCATGGGTATCAACACCCCGGCCATCGCCGCCGCGGCGATATTGATGACGATGGCGGCGCAGATGACCAGCGCTATTTCCCAGGTCCCGAACCACGCCCAGGTGGCCAGCGCCACGACCGTCGCCCAGATCACGCCGTTCAGGGCGCCGACGGAAAGTTCCTTGAAGAACAGCCAGCGCGCATTGGAACTCTGGATCTGGCCGAGCGCGATGCCGCGGATGATCAGGGTGACCGTCTGCGTGCCGGCGATGCCGCCCATGCTCGCCACCACCGGCATCAGCACCGCGAGCGCGACGATCTGGTCGATGGTCGCCTCGAAGAGTCCGACGACCCAGGACGCCATGAACGCGGTCACCAGGTTTATGCCGAGCCAGAGCGCACGGCGCCTTGCGCTCTTGCGCACGCCGGCGAAGACGTCTTCCTCGTCCTCGAGGCCCGCCGCGGCGAGCAGGGGATGCTCGGCCTGTTCGCGGACCACGTCCAGCACGTCGTCGATCGTGACCCGGCCCAGCAGCCGCCGGTCCGGGCCGATGATGGCGGCGGAAAGCAGGTCGCGGCCCTCGAACAGCTGGGCGACCTCGGCCGCCGGCGTCGCCGGGTCGATGCCGGCCACGTCCGAGTCCATCACCGCCGAGACCATCTTTTCCTCGTCTTCCGTCAGCAGGCGGGTGACCGGCAAGGCGCCGAGATACCGGTCGTTGCGGTCGACCACGAACAGGCAGTCGGTTCTCTCGGGCAGCTCGCCGCGCATGCGCAGGTAGCGCAGCACGACTTCCAGCGTGACGTCCGGCCGCACCGTCACCGTGTCGGTGTTCATCAGGCCGCCCGCGCTGTCCTCCGGGTAGGCCAGCACGGCGGTGAGGCGGACGCGATCCTGCTGGTCCATGGATCGCAGGACCTGCCGCGTGACCACCTCCGGGAGCTCGGCCAGCAGGTCTGCCAGGTCGTCGAGATCGAGGCCCTCGGCGGCCGCCACGATCTCGTGCGTGTCCATCTCGCGGATCAGCTCCGAGCGCACTTCCTCGGACAGCTCGATGAGCACGTCGCCGTCGAGTTCGCGCTCGACGAGTTCCCAGGCCAGTTCGCGCTGCGGCGGCGGCAAGGATTCGAGCAGGTGGGCGATCTCAGCGGGGTGGAGCGCGTTGATCATGCGCTGCGCGCCGCGCAGCGTCCCCGAATCCAGGGCGGCACGCAGCGAAGCCAGCCTGGCCGCGCGATCGTTGCGAGCGTCTGCAGTCGCCGTGGCCACTGTCACGTCCCCTGTGGAGCCTGTGAACGGGTCGGCGCGAGTCTAACGGGCCCGGCAGCGGCGGGCCACTGCCGTCAGGATGCGGCTGGGCTAGGGCAGGGCCGTGTGCCGGGCCAGGACCTGCGAATGCAGGCCGGCGAAATGCGCGGCCAGCCGCTCGACCAGGTAGACGGAGCGATGCTGCCCCCCCGTACAGCCGACCGCGACGGTGAGATAGCCGCGGTTGCTGCGTTCGAATTCCGGGACGCGCGCCTCCAGGAAGCGGGCGATGTCGTCGATCAGGCTCTTGACCGCGGGGCTGGCCTCGAGGAAGGCCTGCACCGGCGGGTCCCTGCCGGTGAGCGGCTTCAGCGCCGGCTCCCAGTAAGGATTGGGGAGGGTCCGGGCGTCGAAGACGAAATCGGCATCGCCCGGGACGCCCGACTTGTAGGCAAAGGACTCGAAGAGGATCGACAGCCGTCCCGTCCGGCGTTCCTCGACGCGGCTGCGGACGAGTTCGCGCAGCGCGTGGACGCTCAGGGCAGTGGTGTCGATCACGAGGTCGGCAGCGTCGGCCAGCGCGTGCAGCAGGCTACGTTCGGTGGCGATGGCTTCGGTGAGGCTCACGCCCTCGCCCGACAGGGGATGGCGGCGGCGGGTCTCGGCGAACCGGCGCAGCAG
Source organism: Steroidobacteraceae bacterium (assembly GCA_035458405.1). Taxonomy (GTDB): domain Bacteria; phylum Pseudomonadota; class Gammaproteobacteria; order Steroidobacterales; family Steroidobacteraceae; genus SG8-30. Next base: position 2,060 of record DATHZW010000381.1, read on the forward strand.
CGTCTCGTCGTCGGCGTGCAGGTAGATTTCCTCGCAGCGGATGCCGCTGCGGCGGAAGTCCGCGACCTGTTCCGGGACCGCCTCGAGTTCGCCGGGCCGGTTCCGCGCGTCGAGGCCGACCGCCAGCCGACGGTAGATCGGCGCGTCGCTCTGCAGCGTGTGCGAGACGAGGCTTTGCAACAGGCCGGCGGGGATGTTGTCGACGCAGAACCAGCCGAGATCCTCGAGCATAATGAGCGCAACGCTCTTGCCCGAGCCCGACAGACCGCTGACCACGACGAGACGCATTGCTTACACCCGGCTTGATGAATGCAGCCGGCCTCCGCCGCGCCGGCCTGACCACATCCTACGCGTCCCCGGGATCGCCGCGCCAATACCGCCCGTCAGGTGGACGGACCCCCAGTCAGCCGCGGCGACGGGCGACGTCTGCCGCGTGGTGGTCCGTCATCTTTTCCTTGCGCTTCTTGACCAGCCGGTCGAGCTTGTCCGTGAGTGCGTCGATCGCGGCGTACATGTCCTCATCGGTGGCGTCTGCGTGCAGCTTGCCGCCGCTGACGGCGAGCGTGGCTTCGGCCTGGTGGCGGAGTTTCTCGACCGTCAGGACGCAGTGGACATCGATCACCTGGTCGAAATGCCGCAGGATCCGCTCCAGCTTCTTCTCGACGTAGCTGCGCAGCGCCGGCGTGATGTCGATGTGGTGCCCCGTGAGAGTCAACTGCATGCTCGTTTCTCCTGTCTTGGCCTGCCGACGGCCAGTCTACCTGACCGCCGTGCGGCGTCGTTCGCTGGAAGACGCAATTCCGAGCGCTTCCCGGTATTTTGCAACGGTCCGTCGTGCAACCTGGATGCCGTCCTGCAGCAGCAGTTCCGCAAGCTTGCTGTCCGAAAACGGTTCGGCCGGGTCCTCGCCCGCGACCAGCTTGCGGATCCTGGCGCGTATTGCCGTGGATGACACCTCGGCACCGCCGTCTCCGGAGACCCGGCTCGAGAAGAAGAACCTGAACTCCAGGATGCCGCGCGGCGTGTGCATGTACTTGCCGGTGGTGACGCGGGACACGGTTGATTCGTGCATCTCGATGGCATCGGCGACGTCCTTGAGCACCATGGGCTCCATGGCTTCTTCCCCCTGTTCCAGGAAAGCCGTCTGGCGCTGCACGATCGTTCTGGCGACCTTCATCAGGGTGTCGTTGCGGATCTCCAGGCTGCGCAGCAGCCAACGCGCTTCCTGCAACTGGTTGCGCAGCACCGCGTGGTCCTCGGCGCGGGTCACCAGGCCCGCATAGGTCTGGTTCAGCCTGATGCGCGGCAGCGAGGAGGGGTTCAGCTCGACCGCCCAGCCCGCAGGCGTACGGCGGACGAAGACGTCCGGCACCACGTACTCGGTGCGGCTCTGCTGCAGCCCGGAGCCCGGGCGTGGGTGGCAGCCACGCACCAGCAACAGGGCGAGATCGAGATCCTCGATCGAACAATGCAACTGACGCCGCAGGGCAACATATTCCTGTTTCGCGACCAGTTCGAGGTGATCGCGCGCCAGCTGGAAGGCCAGCTCGAGACCCGGAGTCGACGGATCCAGTTGGGCGAGTTGCAGGGCCACGCATTCGGCCACGGAGCGGGCGCCGACGCCAACCGGGTCGAGCTGCTGCACGACCCCGAGCATCGACTCGATTTCCGCCGGTTCGGCCACGATCTCGGGCAGAAGCGTGGCGGCGATCTCCTCGAGGCTATCGGTGAGGTAGCCGTCGTCGTTGATTGCATCGACGATCGCCCGGCCGATCATCAGCGAGCGCGGATCGAGGTGGGCCAGCTCGAGTTGCCAGAGCAGGTGATCGGTGAGCGTCTGGCCGGACTCGTCGGCAAGATTCAGCAGGCGGTCGTCGTCGCCGCCAGACCAGGGGGCGGCGGATTCCGCCGCGGTCGGCTCGGACCAGTCCTCGCTGATCTCGACCGTCGGCTCTTCGGCGGCCTGGTCGGCCGGGTCGGCCGCGCGCTCGTCGCTGGATGTGGCGAGTTCCTCGAGGGACAGCCCGTCCTCGCCGTCATCCTCCACCTCGAGCATGACATTGCTCTCGAGCGCCTCGCGTATCTGCGCCTGCAGCTCGATCGTCGGCAACTGCAACAGGCGGATGGCCTGCTGCAACTGCGGCGTCATCGTCAGCTGCTGCCCGATACGGAGCTGCAGGGAGGGCTTCATCATGCCGTCGTTACCGCCCGGGGGGTCCGCGTTGGAAGGCGCCTCATGACGGTGGGTCTGCGTGGCACCGGTTCAGAGGCGGAAGTCCTGTCCCAAGTAGACCTCGCGCACGTCCGGATTGGCAAGGATCTGCTCGGCATTACCGGACGCCAGAATCGTGCCCTGGTTCACGATGTAGGCCCGGCCGCAGATACCGAGCGTCTCCCGGACGTTGTGATCGGTGATCAGCACGCCGATGCCTCGGTCCGCGAGGTGGCGCACGATGCGCTGGATGTCGGTGACCGACAGGGGGTCGACGCCGGCGAACGGTTCGTCCAGCAACACGAAGGCGGGGTCTGCGGCGAGCGCCCGTGCGATCTCGACCCGCCGCCGCTCGCCGCCCGAGAGGCTGATGCCCAGGCTGTCGCGGATGTGCCCGATGTGCAGTTCCTCCAGCAGTTCCTCCAGCTTCAGCTGCCGCTGCTCGTCGTCGAGGCCGGGACGGGTCTCGAGGATGGCCAGCAGGTTGTCGGCCACGGACAGCTTGCGGAAGACCGACGCTTCCTGGGGCAGGTAGCCGAGCCCGAGCCGGGCGCGGGCGTGCATGGGCAGGCGGGTGACGTCCCGACCGTCCAGTTCGATCTGCCCGCCGTCGCAGGGGATCAGGCCCACGATCATGTAGAACGCGGTCGTCTTGCCTGCGCCGTTCGGCCCCAGCAGGCCGACCACCTCGCCGCTGGAAATCTCCAGGGACAGGTCCTTGACCACGGTGCGCTTGCGGAAGGTCTTGCTCAGGCCGAGTGCGCGCAGCGTGCTCACTGCCCGGCCCCCGGGGCCTGCTCGACGGTCTTCTTTTCCGGTTCCAGGCCCGGAGGGGCCTTCGGATTGATGGTGATCCGCACCGGCTGGCCGCCTTGCTCGCCCGCCTCGGCGACGACCCTTTCCTCGCGCATGCTGTAGACCAGGGTGGAGCCCGTGATCTGGTTGCTGCCGTCCGACAGCCACGCGTCGCCCGAGAGCCTGACCCGGCCAGAGGCCAGGTCATAGTCGATCTGCCTGGCGCGACCTTCGGCGCTGCGATCGCCACGCTGCTGCGCGAAGCTGGCCGGCGCCCCGACGACCTGGGCGACCGAGATCTCGTCATTCTCGAAGCTGACGGTGGCCAGGTCGCTGGACAGCGATCCACCCTCGGCCCTGATGCGGACGTTCCCCTCGAGCCGCCAGCGGCTGCTCTCGAAATTCAGGCCGGTCGCGGTGGCCCGGTCCGCCTCGACACGGGCGTCACCCTGCGTGATCACGACCCGGGTGAAGACGAGCACGCCGTTCTTGTAGTCGAAATCGCTCGATTGCGCCTCGACGGAGATCGGCAGCACCGCGCGCGGACTGGCTGCCTGGGCCATGACAGCCGTGGCGAGCAGCAGCGCTGCGAGGGTCGGCCTACGGGTTGAAGTGGCCATTGACGTCCGATTCTAGCCGCAGGGTCTCGGCCTTCAAGTCCGCCCGCAGGCCCCTGGCTGCCAGCGCGTAGGACCCGAACCCGAGGGTCACCGGCTCATCCGTCCGTGCCAGCTGGGCCGAGGTGTCGAGCGTCAGCCGCTCCGTGCGCAACACGGCCGGGTCGGGCAGGGAATGTCGCGCGCCCGTCATGGTCACGTCGCCCTCCAGCTCCACGACCCGGGATCCCTCGGCCATCTGGCCGCGCTGGGCCGTCAGGCGCCAGCTGCGGTCGCCGTCCGGGAAATAGTTGACGGCAACGGTCTCCAGGTCGACGACTTTCCGGGCGGGGTCTTCCGTCGCCGAGCGAATCGCCACCTCGAGCCGGACCTTGCCGTCCACGCCGTACTCGGTCACGGTCGCGTCACGCAGGTAATAGCCGGTCTGCTGTGCCGTCCGGGTCGTGTCGCCGGCGAGTCCCGAGTCGTCGCCGGTCAGCCTGAACACCACGAACCCCAGCGCCACCAGCGCCAACAGCAGCAGCAGCCGTCCTTTCACGGCGCCGGACTCCGCCGGGTCAGCAGCCAGTCGCAGAATTCCCGCACGGCGCCGTGTCCGCCGGGAAGCCGCGTTACGTGGCTCGCGGCGGCAAGCACTTCCGGGTGGGCGTCCGCTACGGCGGCGGCGAGGCCGACGGTGCGCATCATCGGCAGGTCGGGCAGGTCGTCCACGAGGCAGGCGGCACGCCCGGCGGGGATGCCGAGCGAGTCGAGCAGCGCGTCGAGCGCGGCCTGCTTGTCCCCCGCGCCCTGGATGACGTGCCGTACGCCGAGTTCACGCATGCGCGCGTCGACGGCGGGACTGCTGCGGCCGGAGATGATCGCGACCTCCATGCCGGCGTCGCGCAACAGCTTGATGCCGTGACCGTCGCGGACGTGGAAGACCTTCAGCGACTCGCCCTGCGGCCCGAACCACAGCCGGCCGTCCGTGAGGACGCCGTCGACGTCCAGCACCAGCAGTTCGACCTGCGCCCGCTTGCCTGGCGCCGCGGTCACATCACACCTGCGCGCAGCAGGTCATGGACATTCAGGGCGCCGACGAGGTGGTCCGATTCATCCACGACCAGCAGGCCGGTAATCCTGTGGCGCTCCATCAGGTGCACCGCCTCGGCGGCCAGCTCGCCGGGGCCGATGGTCTTGCAGCCACGGGTCATGACTTCGCGCATGCGCGTGCCGTGGACGTCGATCTGGCCGTCCAGGGCGCGTCGCAGGTCGCCGTCGGTGAAGATGCCGGCCACCTTGCCCTGGCTGTCGACGATCGCCGTCAGCCCGAGCCCCTTGCGGGACATCTCGAGCAGGCCCGCCGACAGGCTCGTGCCTTCATCGACCGAAGGCAGCGCATCGCCGGTGCGCATCACGTCCTCGACCCTCAGCAGCAGGCGGCGGCCCAGCGAGCCGCCGGGGTGGGACCGGGCGAAATCTTCCGGCGTGAAGCCACGGAGTTCGAGCAACGCCACCGCCAGCGCGTCGCCCATGGCCAGCGCCGCGGTCGTGCTGGTGGTCGGCGCCAGGTTCAGGGGACAGGCCTCGGCCGGCACGCTGACGTCGAGGTGGACGCGACCCTCGCGGGCCAGCGTCGAGGCGGGGTTTCCGGTCATCGAGACCAGCGGCACGCCCATGCGCCGGATGAGCGGAAGAATGGTCAGGATCTCCGCCGTTTCGCCCGAGTTCGACAGGGCGAGCACGGCATCCTCGCGGGTGATCATGCCCAGGTCGCCGTGGCTGGCCTCGGCCGGATGCAGGAAGAACGACGGTGTGCCGGTGCTGGCCAGGGTCGCGGCGATCTTGCCTGCGACGTGCCCCGACTTGCCCATGCCGGTCACGACCACCCGGCCGCGGCAGCCCATGAGCAGGCGGCAGGCGGCGACAAACGACGCGTCCAGCCGGCCGGCCAGCGCGGCCACGGCGTCCGCCTCGATGGTTAAAGCCCTGCGGCCGGCGGCGAGCACGCGGCTGTCGTCGATGGCTTCGCTCATGTGGGCTGGCGGGACCGTTCCGGGTGAGTATGTCAGGCCCCGCATCATACACCGCGTGACCGGACCCTAGGCCGGCGGTCCCCGATTGACTACCATTGGCCCCCCTCCAGCGGAGCAGCACGCCATGACCGCCCTAGAAGTCCAGCAGAAGATCCAGGCCGCCCTGCCGGGTGCCACCGTCCAGGTCCGCTCGGGGGACAACGTCCACTTCGAGGCGCTGGTCGTCGCGGCGCAGTTCGTCGGCTTGCGCACCATCAAGCGCCACCAGCTGGTCTACGCGGCGCTGGGGGCCGCGGTCGGCGGCGAGATTCACGCCCTGTCGCTGGAGACGCCGACGCCGGAAGAGTGGTCTGCCCGTCGCGGCAGCTGAGCCAGGCCCATGGACAAGCTGCAGATCCAGGGTGGTGCCAGGCTCGACGGCGAGGTGCGGATTTCGGGCGCGAAGAATGCCGCCTTGCCGATCCTGGCGGCGGCGCTGCTGCCCGAGGAGCCGGTGCGGATCGGCAACGTGCCGCACCTGCACGACGTCACGACCATGATCGCGCTGCTGGGCCGGCTCGGGGCGGGCGTCACGCTTGACGACGGCATGCACGTCGAGGTGGACCCGACCACGACGAACCAGTTCGTCGCGCCGTACGACCTGGTCAAGACGATGCGGGCGTCGATCCTGGTGCTCGGCCCGCTGGTCGCCCGCCACGGCCACGCCGACGTGTCGCTGCCCGGGGGCTGCGCCATCGGCGCGAGGCCGGTCAACCTGCACGTCGAGGGCCTGCGGGCGCTCGGCGCCGAGATCGAGATCGAGGGCGGCTACATCAGGGCGCGCGCCGACCGGCTCAAGGGCGCGCGGATCGTGCTGGACACCGTGACCGTCACCGGCACCGAGAACCTGATGATGGCCGCCTGCCTCGCGCAGGGCCGGACGGTGATCGAGAACGCCGCGCGCGAGCCGGAAGTCGTCGATCTCGCTCATTTCCTGTCTGCCATGGGCGCGCGCATCTCCGGGGCAGGTACCGACACCCTGGTGATTGACGGCGTCGAGCGCCTGCACGGCTGCGCCTACGACGTCCTGCCCGACCGCATCGAGGCCGGCACCTACCTGGTCGCCGGCGCGATCACCGGGGGCAGGGTCCGTGCCCGCAACGCCCGGCCGGAGCACCTCGACGCCGTCCTGTCGAAGTTGCGCGACGCCGGCGCGACCGTCACCGTGGGCGACGGCTGGATCGAGGTGGACATGGGCGGAAGGCGACCGGTCGCGGTGGACATCCGCACGGCGCCGCACCCGGGCTTTCCGACCGACATGCAGGCGCAGTTCGCGGCGCTGAACGCGGTCGCAGAGGGCGTGGGTACCGTGGTGGAGACGATCTTCGAGAATCGCTACATGCACATGCTGGAGCTACGCCGGCTGGGCGCGGACATCCGCATCGAGGGCCACACGGCGGTGATCCACGGCGTGGAGCGGCTCTCCGGCGCGCCCGTCATGGCGACGGACCTGCGGGCGTCGGCGAGCCTCGTGCTGGCGGGGCTCGTGGCCAGGGGCACGACCGAGGTCCAGCGCATCTACCACATCGACCGCGGCTACGAGTGCATCGAGGAAAAGCTCGGGCAGCTTGGCGCCAACATCAGGCGCCTGCCTGGCTGACACGGCGGCAGCGCCACGAGTCGGGGACGGTCGACGGGTCCTTCCCCGGCCATCATGGGCCTGAAGCACGGGGACTGATCCCGCTTGTCCCGGCCGAACAAGTGGACGGTCCCCGGGGATCAGGAGGACGCCGCCGCCTGTGCCGGCCGCTCGATCACCTTGACCTGGACCGAGTGTTCGCGGGGCGGGCCTTCAAAGGGCGGGCCGCGACGTATCGTGAGCCTGACGGACTGTCCCGGCGCCTGGCTCGCGATCCGGGACAGCAGGTCCTCCGCGCCATTGACGCCCTGGCCGTTCACCTCCGTGATCACGTCGCCGGGCCGGACGCCCTCGGCGACGGCCGGGGCGCCGCGGTAGACCGCGGTCACGATGACCGCTCCCTGAGGAAAGCCGAACTGACGGCATTCCTCGGGCTTCAGGCTTTGCGGCCGTATGCCGATCCAGCCGCGGATCACGCGGCCCTGGCGCACGATCGAGTCGACGACGCCGCGCACCAGGTCGACGGGAATGGCAAAGCCGATGCCCTCGATGCCTGCATTGCGGGCAATGATGGCCGTGTTGATGCCGACCAGTTCGCCCTGCGCGTCCACGAGGGCACCGCCGGAATTGCCGAAATTGCTCGCGGCGTCGGTCTGGATGAAGTTCTCGAAAGTGGAGACGCCGAGGCGGCCCCGGCCGGTCGCGCTGATGATGCCCTGGGTCACGGTCTGCCCCAGCCCCATCGGATTGCCGATGGCGAGCACGGGCTCGCCGACCCGCAGCCTGTCGGACCGCCCCAGCCTGATTTCGGGCAGGTCAGTCATCTTGACGCGCAGCACTGCCAGGTCGGTGTCCCGGTCGCTGCCGATCAGTTCGGCCGGCGCTTCACGGCCGTCGCGAAGCTGCACGTTGATCTGCGTCGCTTCGGCGATGACGTGGAAGTTGGTGACGATGTGCCCCTCGTGGTCGTAGATCACGCCCGAGCCGAGGCTGCGCTCGACGCGTTCGCGGTAGGAGTTCCACATGTCCCCGAAATACGGAGCGAGTCCGGGCGGCACGCCGCGCACGGCCGGGACCCGCACCACGCGCTCGGTGTAGACGTTGACCACTGCGGGGGCCGATGTTTCCACGGCGTCCGCATAGCTGACCAGGGAGCCCGGCGTCGCCGTCGCCGCCGCCGGCGTCGGCGCTGCCGCAGTCTCGGCCACGGCGGCGGGCGCGGCCGACGGCGGCGACAGGGCGGGCT
>DATHZW010000382.1:0-3371 GCA_035458405.1 Steroidobacteraceae bacterium
CTCGAACCGTTGCCAGGCCATGCTCCAGCCGCGCTTGACGAGCAGGTACAGGATCAGGCCTGCCAGCAGCAGGATCAGCAGCAGGATGGCGATGGCGACTATCGTTCTCATGCGCCCGGTCCCCATGCGCCCGGCAGCCCGCGCGGGCCACGCGCGGGGCGTCCAGCGGTACGCCGTCTTGTCCCGTAGCGGGCCATCTAGCGCCTCCCTCCGAATTGCCAGACCAGCCGCGCCCCGATCCTGGAATAGCGCCAGTCCTGTGCGCCCTCGGAGGCGTAGGAACCGGACTCGGCATAGGCTTCCAGCCGCGCCGTGCCGTTTACCTGCCAGCCGAGCCGGCCGACCGCCAGGTAGTACGGGTCGCCTGAGGTCCTGCTGCCTGCAAAGTCGAAGGACTGCGCGCCCGCTTCCAGGGCGAGGTCGTAGTTGATATGACCGGACCGGGAGACGGGCCCGAAGGCCCTGAAGGTCGCGCCGATGGAGGTGAACCCCGAGGGGTCGAAGTAGCCGCTGTCGAGGTCCTGGCGCCAGTCCAGCCAACGGAATGCCCCGCCGGCCTCCAGCGTGTGCCGCGAACCCGCCCAGCGACGGCGCGCGGAAACAGCCGCCGCGACCCTGCTGTTGCCATCGGAGACGTCCCAGGTGCCGGCTTCGGCCGCGACGTTCCAGTGCCCGGCGATCTGCCCGTTGACGCCCGCCTGGTAGGAGTCGACGACGATGCGGTTTTCGATCAGCGCTACGGAGTAGCGATACGGCTCGCGGCGAGCGCTGACCCAGCCACCCCAGTGGTCCGCCAGCGGAAATCGATAGGCGAGCCCCCAGTCGGTAACGAAATAGCCGGGCTGGGCGCGCCGCTCCAGGCGGTCCTCGCCGAGCATGACCTCCAGTTGGTGGCGGGCGCGCGGCGAGAACTCGGCACTGGCCTGGATCGAGTTGATCGAGCGGCGCTCGCCGGCCGTGCGTGCATCGTAGTCCGCATAGTTCAGGCGCAGGCCGATGCCTGACGGCAGCCTGGCGACGGCCTCGAACCGGGCGATCGTCAGCAGGTTGCGGTCCGTGTCGTCCATCTGGTCCCAGCTTGCCGCGACCGAAGGGGCGGTCGCCGAGCGGGTGGCGAGCCACAGTTCCGCGACGTCACGGTCGTCCGGGTACCAGGACTTCAGGCGCCTGGCGGTGTCGCTGGCGCGCGCAAGGTCACCCTCCCACAGGTCCAGGTAGGCGATGCCAAGGTCCGCGTCCTTGTCGGCTGCGGCCGTGTCACGCAGCTCATGGTAGCGGCGTCTTGCTTCAACAAGGTCCCCGGACCATGCGTAGGTCTGGGCCACTCCAAGCATGGCGTCGGGGTGTCCGGGGTGGTCTTCCAGGATCGCCGTGTAGTCCATGCGCGCCGCAGTGAGGTCCCCGGACCAGGATCGCACCCTGGCCAATCCAATCCGCGCGTCGAGGTCGTCCGGGCTCAGCCGCAGCAGCTTGGCGAAGGCATCCACCGATTCGTCATGGCGTCCGGCCCAGGACAGCACCTTGGCGCGTTCGAGCAGCGCGAAGCGATTGTCGGGATCGATCGACAGCACCCGCTCGTAGCGGGTGACTGCTTCCGCGTAACGCTTGGCCCAGGAGAGTTGCTGCGCCGATTCGTTCAGCAGCTGCAGGTCGTCCGGCGCGGCTTGCAGGAGCCGGTCGTACTCGGCGATCGCAGACCGGCTGTCGCCCGAGCTGGCGGCAGCGCGAGCTCGAGCGAGGCCCTGCTCATCGACCTCCGCCGAGACTGCGGCGGCGTATCCGAGTACCGCGAACATGACGAGCCAGACGAACAGGCCCCGGGTGCTGGCGTTCATGGCGATGTGTCCGTTCTGCCACGAACCCCGGGGTCGGGCCGGTCGGCGATCTGGCCGAAGGCGGTTCGCAGGGTCTCGATCCCGTGTTTCGGCTCCAGCACAAAGTCGGGCATCACCCAGGCGCCGAGCGGGAGTGTCGCCGGCCCCGCTCCCTGCGCGGGCAGCTGGGTCATCGCGCCGGGCCGGCTCAGGTCCACCGCGCAGGCGAGCAGCACGATCCGATCCGTAGGCTCTGTCTTGAAGCTCCCTGAGACCACGGGATTGTGCAGGACCTGGCCTGACGAGGGATCCCCGAAGTTCAGAAGCGCCCACGGCAGGCGCAGTTCGATGACCCCGTCATCGCTCACCGCGACATCGGTCAGCGTGTTGAAGGCCGGTGCGGAGGGGTCGAGTGAGCCGAAACGGAGTGTTCCGGGCGCGACCCGCTGTGCGGGGTATCTCGTGCCGTCGCGGGCATAGCGCTCGCGATTGGTTTCCAGCATCGGTCGCGCGAAATGCCCGGTCGCCTCCAGGGGCGAAAGCAACGGCAGGGACACGCCCGTCTCGGCAGGACTCCGCTCGACGTACGGCGGCGTCACGAGCAACTCGCTCGCACCCGGACCGCGCAACGACACTGCGAATTCCATGCCGGAGGCGCTCTCGCAGGCGGCTGGGGGTGGCAGACGCCGCTCGCCGCGTTCGGCCGCATAGGTGTCCAGGCCGATGGAAAAGGCGACGCGGGACCAGTCGATGGGTCCGCGGCCCGCAGTCTTGATCAGGATATAGACCCAGCCCGAATCGTAGGTGGCGCCCAGCGATTCCAGCCCAGCCCAGCCTTCGCCGGTCGTGGTCGTTGAGGCCAGCACGGGCAGCGCGGTCCAGTCATCGGCCCGGCCGTCCACCCTGACCGGGCTGACTGGCCGGTTGGCGAACAACCCGTAGGACTGCTCGGGGCTTTCCGCGTTGAACCAACGCGGGCGATGCTCCTCGGGCACCTCGAACGGGCTGGTCGACCAGGTGCCCTTGAACCACTCGTCCATGAACTCGAAGGCGACGCCTCCCGCCATCCGCTCCCGGCTGATGCTGCCGAGGAGCCTGGCTGCCTGGCGCATTGCCTCGGCCTCGTCGTGCCCGCCGTGATTCAGGCCCTCCGGCTGCAAATGCGCTGTGCCTCGACTCGTGGACATTCCGAACTCCGCCACCAGCACCGGCTGGCGACCGTGGTGCGCCTTCAGTGCCCGCAGGTATCCGGCATAGCGATTGACGCCGTCCGCGTCCCGCACCTCGGCGTAGGTGGGATCGAGGTTCATGAAGTAGGGGAAATTGGGATAGACGTGATAGGACGCGAAAATCCCCGCCGGGAAGTCCCCGGAACCGGATATCAGGGCCGCGTCCACCGAGACTGCATCGTCATCCCAGGCCGGATCGGTGCGAGCCGGCAGCGGTGCGCCGGTCAGCCGGTGGCGCAGCTGGTCCTCCTCGCTCCGCGTCGACTCGGTCGGGTGGAAGAGGGGATCGAGCGTCGGCCAGTTCGCGAAGGTCAGCGGTCTCGCCTGG
>DATHZW010000383.1:0-17399 GCA_035458405.1 Steroidobacteraceae bacterium
CCGGGTCCAGCTCTCGCAGCGATTTCTCCGGCTGGATCGGGCCGGCGTGCAGCAGTCCGGCGGCGCAGACGACGAGCCTGGGCGGGAGATCCGCGCAGGCGACCGCCGCGGCCGCGATCGAGCGCTCGTCGAGCAGGTCGATCCGGCCGGCTGCGATTTTTGCGTCGAGGAATTCGACCGGCCGGCGCGACAGCGCCGTCACCGAGGCCACGTCCGGCCGCGCGGCCAGCGCCTGCGCCAGGGCGCGGCCAATTCCCCCGGAAGCGCCGATGACGACGGCATGGAGACTCGAATGCATGGCGGTCATGCGCAGTTATTCGGGGCGGTCGGCCGGCTGGATGCGCTAGGGCCGCGTTGTCCGGGCCAGCGCCTCGGCCGCACAGAGGTCGCAGAGCAATTCGCCGCGGATCCAGCGATGGCTGACGGTCGTGCCGTTGGCGAGAGTCGCCCAGTCGCCGAAGCCGCGCACGTTGTTGTCGCCCACGCGCACGTGGAACGTGCAGCGCGAGTTGCTGCAGAAAAATTCGCTGCTGCCGACTGGCATTTCGTCGGTTCGGGGCAGGGCGCTCATGAAGCTCTCATCCAGGAGGACGGTCAGGGTAGTCTTTTTTTCCGCCGACGTGAATGCGACTTTACGGGTGCGAGGAAAAAATTTTCGGCTGGGCGTGCCGTGTCGTTCGTTTGCTCGACTATCAGTGACTTAGCGCGATGTCCTGAGGTGCAGCTCGTTGCGCCTGTAGTCGATGATCAGCGTATTGAGCACGCCCAGAATATCCATGCCAATCAACACTGCAGGCTCTGAGCGCAGCTGCCAGTGATCGAAGATGTGCAAGTCAGTGAACAGGATCTCGGCGTTCCGCACCAGGAGGTCGCCGGCGTAAAGCGATCGGACGAGCACCCTGTCGGCCGTCTGGATGTCCTGGGTCACGCCGATGATGGTTTCCTCGCCGGGCCCGGCAGCCTTGATTCGACGCGCCAGGGCCTCGCGCAGGGCAAGATTGCCGACCGTCGCCTGGGCGCCGGTGTCGATGACGGCCACGGCGGGGACACCGCCGATCGACATCTTGATGCGCAGGCCGCGGTTCTTGACGAACTTGAAGGGCAGGACCAGGTAGCCGGGCGGTGCGGGCTCCCTGTGCGAACGTACGATGGTGATGCGATCGCGCTTGAACTCGATGACGATGCGCTTGTCTGTCAGCCCTTCCGTGCCCAGCACGCCGTCGGCACCGCCGAAGACGTCCGATACGATGGGCATCGTCGTGCCCTTGAGGAGCAGCTCGCCGACCTCGAGTGTCTTCACGCGGATGCTGGAAGCGACCATCGTGCCGGTTACGCCTCGCAACCTGACCGAATCCACGTGGATGGGCGTGCCCAGTGCCTCGGCGACCCTGGGGAGGATCGCGGAATTGCTCGCGCCGGTGTCGAGTACCAGCCGGAATGGCCCCTTGCCGTCGATCAGCACCGGCGCCCAGATCCGGCCGATGCGGTCGCGGGTCGTCGGCGCGACGTATCGCGGCTCCGGCGCGGATACGGTCACGTCGGGAAGCGCCGTGACGGGCGAGTCGTCCGGCGGGCCTTGCTGGGGTGCCGGCTGCTCAGGCGCCGCGGCGACCGGACGCAGGGTTGCCAGCGCAACCAGCGCCAGCGCCACGAGGAGTGGCTTCCGCCTGCGAATCCATTTGCCGCCCATGCGCAATTTATATCATCGTGCGTCGGGATAGGGTGACGTGAGCGCCATGGACCTGAGTGATCCCGGTTCATTGATGCCGCTGCTGGCCGCCGCGTCGCTGGCCGTGCTGCTGTTTTGCGGCCAGCGGCCCGGAAACCTGCGCGTTATCCGGGTCTTCAAGCCGCTCACCTCGGCGCTGTTCGTGCTGACCGCGCTGTGGCGGGGACCCGGGACCCGCTATGACTGGCTGGTGGTCGCCGGGCTCGTGCTGAGCATGGCCGGCGACGTGTTGCTGATCCGCCGCGAGCGCAGCTGGTTTCTCGCCGGCCTGGTCGCGTTCCTGCTCGGTCACCTCGCCTACCTCGTGGCATTCGGCACGCGGGCGGCCTTGCTGGCGCTGCATCCTGCGGCCATGGCGGCGCTTGCCGCCCTGAGCCTCGTGGTATTCGTTCGCCTGCGGCCGTACCTGGGCCGGATGCAGTGGCCGGTCGGGGCGTACATCGTCGTGATTACGCTGATGCTGATGGGTGCCTGGACCGTCTTCCTGGCGCCCGGCGGCAGGGCGGCGACGGCCTGGCTGATCGCCTGCGGCGCCACGCTCTTCTATGTCTCGGACCTCAGCGTGGCACGCGATCGCTTCATTCCCGGGGCAGGGTTCGCGAATCGTGCTGCCGGCCTGACGTTCTATTACACGGCGCAGTTCCTGCTCGCGTTCACGATCGGAAGGCCCTGACGTGAACCGCAGGCGTCATGCCGTCAAAACAGTCGTGCTGGCGGGCGCGCTGCTGGCGGCCTCGGCGGCCTGCACCACGCAGCAGGCGCGGCCGGCACGCTCGACCGTTGGCTGTGCCGAAGCCGTCGTCGGGCAGTTGCCGCCGGCGCTGACCGACCCGGAGAAACACTGCCTGGCCTCGGCGCTGATGGTCCAGCAGTGCAGCCGGGCGGAGGCCTGGCTGGCCGGCTGGGGCAAGGAGGCCGCAGACGCGTTCGGCGCGGGCGACGCGGACTGGGACGACCTGCGCGCGGATCGACTCGGACGTGACTGCGCTGCCGCGGACGACGACGCAGCCGAATTGCTGGCCTGCTGCCGCAGGGCGTTGCACACGCCCGTCCCGGCCCAAGCCCCGGCATCGCCCCGCAGCACGGCCCCCTGTCCGACAATCGGTTTCCCGCACTGACCGACCGGAAGGTCTTGTGTATCCTCGAACGAGGCCTGCGCCCGGAGGGCACCATGAGCATCAGACTCATCGTCAACGGCGAGGAACGCGCCTTCAACGGCGACGAGGACATGCCGCTGCTGTGGTACCTGCGGGACCACGCGGGATTGACCGGCACCAAGTTCGGCTGCGGCGAAGGGCTCTGCGGCGCCTGCACGGTGCTGGTGGACGGCCAGCCGCGGCGCAGCTGCGGCATGAAGATGAGCGCCGTCGAGGGCCGCGCGGTGACGACCATCGAGGGGCTCGGTGCCGCCGGGCTGCACCCCGTGCAGAAGGCCTGGATCGAAGAGGACGCCATGCAGTGCGGCTACTGCCAGACCGGGCAGATCCTTTCGGCCGTGGCGCTGCTGGAACGCAATCCCAGCCCGACCGAGGAGGAGATCGAGTCCATCACGAATCTTTGCCGCTGCGGCACCTATGTGCGCATCCGGCGCGCGATCCGTCGCGCGGCCAGCGAGATGCGGGAGGCGTCCGTCAAGGAGGTCGCGTCGTGAGCGCCGCGACGCTGCGCCTGACGCGGCGCAGCTTCCTGCAGGTGTCGCTGACCGCGGCCGGCGGGTTGCTGCTGTTGCCCGGCTGCGCCCGTGCCAGGGCCGAGGGCGCGGCGGCGAACCCGCTGGGCCTGTACGTGCGCATCGATCCGGACAACCGGGTCTTCATCGGCGCGCGCAGCCCGGAGATCGGCCAGGGCGTGAAGACTTCGCTGCCGATGATCCTCGCCGAGGAGCTCGACGTGGACTGGGCGCAGGTGACGGTCGAGCAGTTGCCGCTCGGGATCGACTTCAGCGGCGAGAGTCCGGCGTGGAAGTACGGTCCGCAGGGCGCCGGCGGCAGCACGTCGATTCCCAGTGCCTGGGCGGACCTTCGGCAGGTCGGCGCGCAGGGCCGCTGGTTGATGCGCAGCGCGGCCGCGAAGCGGTGGAACGCGGACCTGGACGCCGTGCGCACCGAGGCGGGTCACGTCGTGCACGCGGACGGGCGGCGGGCGAGCTATGGCGAACTGCTGGCCGTGGCCGCGACGCTCGAGCTTCCCGCGCAGGAACTGCCGGTCAAGGCGCCCGGCGAGTACCGCATCATCGGCCGCCCGCAGCGCGTGGTCGATGCCGGGGACATCGTCACCGGCCGCGCCCGCTACGGCATCGACGTCCAGGAGCCCGGCGCGTTCACCGCGGTGATGCTGCGCTGCCCCTACCTCGACGGCGACATCGAGCGCTACGACGACACGGCGGCCAGGGCGGTCGCCGGCGTGAAGGCGGTGGTGGTCGTTCCGGGGCCGAAGCCGGGCGAGCCGATCATGGCGAACCTCGCGACGGGCATTGCGGTCGTGGCCTCCGATACCTGGTCCGCGCTGAAGGGGCGCGAGGCCCTGGTCGTGGAGTGGAGCAAGGGCCCCTGGACCGGCGAGTCGAGCGCGTCGCTCGACGCGCAGTGCGACCGGCTGCTGGCAGGCGACGGCCAGGTCGTGCGCGACGACGGCGACTTCGATCGCGCACGCGGGGACGCGGCGCGCGTCGTCGAGGCGCGCTATCGCGTGCCATACGTCTCGCACGCAACGCTCGAGCCGAAGAACGCGTTCGTGCACGTGATGCCCGACCGGGCGCGCGTCGTCGCGCCGACCCAGCAGCCGGCCGCTGCCCATCGCCTGGTCAATGCCATCACCGGCGTGCCGCGGCCGGCCATCGAAGTCGAGATGACCCGGGTCGGCGGCGCGTTCGGGCGAGGACTGAGCGTGGACTACGTCGCCGAGGCGACGCTCATCTCCAGGGCGACCGGCCTGCCCATCAAGCTGCTGTGGACCCGCGAGGACGACTTGCAGCACGATTTCTTCCGGCCCTTCGGCCATCACGACCTGGCGGCGACGGTCGACGCCCAGGGCCGTGTCACGGGCTGGCGACACCGGCTGGCCAGCGCGAACAAGCACTACCGGCGACCCGACATCAAGCCCGAGGAACGCTATCAGTCGGAGCTCTATACCGACGACTTCCCGGCCAACCTGCTGCCGAGCTTCAGGCTGGAATGGTTCGCGGTCGAAAGCGGCCTGCAGCGCGGGTCCTGGCGCGCACCGGCACATACGGCGAACGCGTTCGCGGTGCAGAGCTTCCTCGATGAAGTCGCCCACGCCGTCGGCAGGGATCCGCTGGCGCTGCGACTGGAAATACTCGGCGAGGCGCGCGAGTTCGACTACGCGCAGCACGGCGGCCCGAAGTTCAGCACGGGCCGGCTGCGCGGCGTGCTGGAACGGGTGGCGAGCGAGATCGGCTGGGGCCGCAGCGTGGCGAAGGGCCGCGGCCTCGGCATCGCCTGTCATTTCACCTTCGGCGGCTACGTCGCGCACGCGATGGAGGTGGAAGTGGGCCCGGCGGGCGAGCTGCGCTTCCATCGCGTGGTGTGTGCGGTGGACTGCGGGCAGCCGGTCAACCCGCTGGGCATCGAGGCGCAGATGGAGGGCGGCACGATCGACGGCTTGAGCACCGCGCTGAAGCTGGAGACCACGCTGGAAGGCGGCCGCGTGCGCGAGCGCAATTTCAACGACTATCCGCTGGCGACGCTGCGGGAGATGCCGGCGGAGATCGAGGTGCACATCGTCGACTCCCACGAGTCGCCGGCCGGCTGCGGCGAGATGGGCATCCCCACGGCGGCGCCGGCATTGACCAACGCGATCTATGCAGCCTGCGGCGTGCGCCTGCGCCGCTTGCCCATCCTCGCCCAGCTCGGCGAGGCGCTGAGGAAGGCGTGAACCGGGCCGGTCTCGCCGTCGCTGTAGAATAGGTGCAAGATGCGGGGCAGGCGCCGGGAGACCCGTGACGGGTCGAAAGCGGCGCGTTCCCGGGACGAAGTCATCTTCTTGCTGTTGAGGGGGAACCGACATGCAGTACTTCCAGGCGGGCCTTCGGGCCACGCGTGCCTGTGGCGTCGTGGCCGCGGCCGCGATCACATTGGCGTTGACCGCGACCACGGCTGCGGCATCGGAGGCGGACGACATGGTGCAGCGCGGCCGCTACCTGGCTGAGATCGCCGGCTGCAATGACTGCCACACGCCCGGCTACATGGAAGCCGCCGGCGCGGTCGACGAGAAGCTCTGGCTGACCGGGAACACGGTCGGCTGGCACGGGCCCTGGGGCACCACCTATCCGCCCAACCTGCGGCTCGTCGCCCAGATGCTGACCGAGGACCAGTGGGTGATCCACGCCCGGACGCCGCGGCGCCCGCCCATGCCCTGGTTCGCGCTCCGCGACATGACCGACCAGGACGTCCGGGCGATCTACCAGTACCTGCGACACGCGGGACCGGCGGGCGAGCCTGCGCCGGCGGCCCTCGACCCCGGCGTGGAGCCGCCGGAGCCCGTGTTCCGCGCGCCGCCGCCGCCGCCGGCGGAAAAGGGCGGCTGACGGCTGCGTGGGGCTGAACCCCGGTCTTTCGCCTGGTGGCCAGGACCCGTCCGCGCATGGCGCGAACGGGTCCTGGCCCAGCGGTCCCTGCGGGACCCGATTCCTGTAAGTTGTCGACACGCGCGGCAGCATGGACGAACGGAGGTTGGGCGCATGAAGCAGGCATGGTTGATTGCGGGACTGGTCGGCGGTTTCCTGGCCCTTGCGCTGCCCGTGCAGGCCCACGAGAAGGCTGCGCCGCCCGATGTCGTGACCGGCGACCTCGGCGAGACGGTGTTTCCGACCTCCGGCTCGGCCGAGGCCCAGCCGGATTTCATGCGCGGCCTGCTCCTGCTGCACAGCTTCGAATTCCCGGCCGCGCAGAAGTCGTTCCAGGCAGCCATCGACAAGGATCCCGGGTTCTTCATGGCCTACTGGGGCAAGGCGCTCAGCTACAACATGCCGATCTGGGGCGAGCAGGACTTCGAGGCCGCCCGCGCGGCGCTGAAGAGCCTGGCGCCGACGCGCGAGGGGCGCCTGGCGAAGGCGCCCACCGAGCGCGAGCGCGACTACCTGGCTTCCGTCGAGCAGCTCTACGGCGACGGCGACAAGACCGAGCGCGACGCCAACTACAGCGCGGCGCTGGGCGAGCTGTCCCGCAAGTACCCGGACGACCTCGATGCGCGCGCTTTCTACGCGCTGTCGCTGCTCGCCCTGACGGGCACGACCCGCGACACCGCCAACTACATGCGCGGCGCGGCCGAGGCCGAGGCCGTCTACGAGGTCAACCCGCGGCACCCCGGCGCGCTGCACTACCTGATCCATGCCTATGACGACCCGGTGCACGCCCCGCTCGGCCTGCGCGCGGCGCGTCGCTACGGCAAGGTCGCCGGGGGGGCCGCGCACGCGCAACACATGCCCTCGCACATCTTCTTCGCGCTGGGCCTGTGGGACGACGCCATCGCTGCCAACATCGACTCGCTGGCCACGGTGCGCGCCGAGGGCGGCGGCGGCTATCACCCGCTGGAATGGCTGAACTATGCCTACCTGCAGGAGGGACGCCTGGAAGAAGCGGCCGAGCTGGTGAAGCTGGTCGAGCAGGACCTGGCGACCAAGCCGACCCGGGACAGCCGGAGCACCCTGGCCGGCCTGCGCGCGACCTGGCTGGTCGAGACCGGCGCCGCGCCGGGCGTGGAAGCCTGGGCGGACGTGGACAGCTCGGGTGTCGCCTCGACCGGGGCCTTCGGCGCCCATGACTTCGCGCGCGGCATCTTCGCGGCCCGCATCGGCCAGTTCGACGTCGCGGCAATCAACCTGGCGCAGCTGCGTGCGCGCACCGACGCCGCGCGCGAGCGCATGGCGGGCGTGGTCGCCAACCGCTACGACACGGTCACGCCCGAGGAGATCGAGTACGCCGAGATCCTGGCCACCGCGCTCGAGGGGACGATCCAGTTCTTCCGGGGGGAGCGGGCCGCGGGACTGGCTAGCGTTCGCGAAGCGATCGCGACCGCCGACACCATGGCCTTCGCCTACGGCCCGCCCTGGTCCGTGAAGCCGCTGGATGAACTGCTCGGCGACCTGCTGATGGAGGCCGACCTGCCCGGCGAAGCGGTGCCGGCGTATGAAAAGGCGCTGTCCGTCCATCCCAATCGCAGGCTGTCAAAGGCGGGCCTGGTGGCGGCCAGGGCCGCGGCCTGGAGCTGCCCGCATTGCGCGAAGCCGGCGGCTGCGGAGCCGGCCAACTAGGACCTGATGGACGCGCAGGCCACGCTCTCCCGTCGTCCGCCGCGCCGCTTCTGGGGCTGGGGGCAGGCGGACGCCGTCCTGGACGCGCGCGAACTGGCCACGGTGGGGGCCATGGTCGGCCGCCTCGGCGTGAGCTTCGAGGAGCGCAGGGTTCCACGGGTCGAGGAATTCACGCTGCCGCTGCCGCGCGTCGCGCCGCCGCCCGCGCTTGCGGCACAGTTCTCCGCCACGCCGCTCGATCGGCTCAACCACAGCGGCGGCAAGAGCTTCGCCGACGTCGCCAGGATGTGGCTCCGCGCGCCGCCGGCGACGCCCGACTGGGTGGCGTTCCCGGACGACGAGCAGGCCGTCATCGACGTGCTGGACTGGGCGCAGGCGAACAACGTCGCCGTGGTCCCCTACGGCGGCGGCAGCAGCGTCTGCGGCGGCGTCGAGCCGGCCGTCGGCGACGGCTACGCCGCCGCCGTGTCGCTCGACATGGAACGGCTCAACCGCGTGCTGGAGGTCGACCCCGTCGGCCGCGCCGCGCGCATCCAGGCCGGCGCGCTGGGGCCCGAGCTGCTCGCGCAGCTGAAGGGGCACCAGCTGACGCTGCGTCACTTTCCCCAGAGCTTCGAGTTCTCCACCCTCGGCGGCTGGATCGCCACGCGTGCCGGCGGTCACTACGCGACGCTCTACACGCACATCGACGACTTCGTCGAAGCCACGCGCATGGTCACGCCGGCGGGCGTGATGCAGACCCGGCGCCTGCCCGGCTCCGGCGCGGGCCCGGCGCCGGACCGGCTGGTCATCGGCTCCGAGGGCAGCCTCGGCGTGCTGACCGAGGCCTGGCTGCGCCTGCAGGAGAGGCCGCGCTTTCGTGCTTCCGCCTCGGTGCGTTTCGCCGACTACTTCGCCGCGGCGCGCTGCGTCCGGGTCCTGGCCCAGTCGGGGCTCAACCCGAGCAACTGCCGGCTGCTCGATCAGCTGGAGACGGTGTTCGCCGGCGTCGGCGACGGCCGCCACGCGATCCTGATCCTGGCGTTCGAGTCCGCCGATCACCCGCTGGAGGCGTGGATGGGGCGGGCGCTGGAACTGGTGCGCGACCATGGCGGCGAATACGACGCCGACGCGGTGGCGCGCTCGATGGCGGCGGAGGGGACGGACGAGCACCGCAGCGGCGCCGCCGGCGCCTGGCGCAAGTCCTTCCTGCGCATGCCTTACTGGCGCGATCCGGCCGTGGGCCTCGGCGTGATCATGGACACCTTCGAGTCGGCCATCACCTGGGACCGGTTCGAGGAGTTCTACCGCTGCGTCAGGAGCGAGGTTGGCGCGGCCATCGCGCGCGCCACGGGGCAGCAGGCGATGCTCTCCTGCCGCCTGACGCACCTGTATCCCGACGGACCGGCGCCGTATTTCACCTTCGCCGCGCGCGGCGCCGCGGACGGCAGCGTCGCCGGCGCCCTGGCCGCGTGGCGCGAGATCAAGCACGCGGCCAACGAGGCGGTGGTGGCGCACGGCGGCACGATCACCCACCACCACGCCGTCGGCCGCGACCACCGCAGCGGCTACGAGCGCGAAGTCCCGCAGACCTACCGCGCCATGCTGGCGGCGGCCAAGCAGGTGGCCGATCCGCGCGGCATCATGAATCCGGGCGTGCTGGTCGATCCCCTCGGCCGGAGCGTGGGCATCACCGGGGCGCTGGCCGGCTAGCGCGGACGACTGGTCCGCGGCTCAGCCGAGCAGCCGCTGGATGGTCTGCTCGCGGAAGTCGAAGATCCGCTCGAGCTGGCGCCTGACCAGCGGCAGCGCGACGAGGCCGAGCGGGGCCAGCGGCAGCGCGTAGTCGACCCGGTCGCGCATGCGCGTACCGCCGCGCTCCGCCGCGAACTCGTGGGTGTGGATCCAGCGCCGGTAAGGCCCGGCGAGCTGGCGGTCCACGAACCGGTGGGGCGGCGCCCATTCGCCGATCTCGGTGCGCCAGCTGAAGGGCAGGGCGAACAGGGCGAGGCGGTACTCGATCAGGGTGCCGTGGCGCATCTCGATCGGCAGCGGCGTCACGATCCGGAACCGCAGCTCGGGCGGCGTGATCCGCTCCAGGTTGGCCGCGTCCGCAAAGAACGCGAAGGTCTCGTCGACCGGCCGCGGCAGCCAGGTGCTGCGCTCCAGGACGTGATCGATCTTCATGTGTCGGTGCCAGGCACCGGGCGATCCTGCCGCATCAGCCTTCGCGCGGTCCGCCCAGGTCGAGGTAGCGCATCATCGCCGGCGTATAGCGCTCGCCGGCCGCCGCGCCGGGCGCGAACTCGCGCTCCAGTTCCGCCAGGTCCTCGGCGGTCAGCGACAGCGACAGCGCGCCGACGTTCTCCTCCAGCCAGCGCCGGCGCTTGGTGCCCGGGATCGGCACGATGTCCTCGCCCTGCCACAGCAGCCAGGCGAGCGCGACCTGGGCCGCGCTGGCCTCATGGCGCGACGCGACCGCCCGCAGCGCATCGACCAGGCGCAGGTTGCGCGTGAAGTTCTCGCCCTGGAATCGGGGATGTGCCGCGCGGAAGTCCCCCTCGGCCTGGCAGTCCCCGGCGCTCTGCAGCGTTCCGGTCAGCAGGCCCCGCCCCAGCGGCGAGTAGGGAACCAGGCCGATGCCGAGGCGGCGGCAGGTCGGCAGGACCTCGGCCTCGATGCCGCGCTCGAACAGGGAATATTCCGACTGCAGCGCGCTGATCGGGTGCACGCGGTTGGCGCGTTCCAGCGTCGCGGCGCTCGCCTCCGACAGGCCCAGGTAGCGAACCTTGCCGGCCTGGACCAGCTCGGCCATGGCGCCGACCGTGTCCTCGATCGGCACCGCCGGATCGACGCGGTGCTGGTAGAACAGGTCGATGTAGTCCGTGCCGAGGCGGGCCAGCGACGCGTCGCAGGCGCGACGGACGTTGGCCGGCGTGCTGTCGACGCCGGACATCCTGCCGTCGGCCTCGATCCTGAATCCGAACTTGGTCGCGACGACGACGCCAGTACGGTCGGCGCCCAACGCCCGGCCAAGCAGCTGCTCGTTCAGGTACGGGCCATAGATCTCGGCGGTGTCGAAGAAGGTGATGCCGAGTTCGAGCGCGCGGCGGACGGTCGCAACCGCCTCCGCCTCGTCCGCGGCGCCGTAGCCCCAGCTCATGCCCATGCAGCCGAGGCCGAGGGCGGAGACGGTCAGTCCTTGTGTGCCGAGGTCGTGCGCTTCCATCAGTGTGCTCCGTGGTGTGTCGGGCCTTACCAGCGCAGGTCGTCCGGAACGACGAAGTCCTTGTACGGATCGTCCTCGTCGACGGCCGCCGGCGCGTCGCTGAAGGCGATGACGACGCGTTCGTCGCGTTCCCGGATCCGCTCCGCGACGTCGGCGGGCACCAGCGCCGAGCGCCCCTCGTGGCGCACGATGCCCAGTTCGCCGCGCGCCAGGCGGGCGCGGAGTTCCGGGTTCAGGGCGATGCGCCGGATCTTCTTGCCGGCGACGAAGTTGAAGTAGTCGAACTGCTCGCCCTCCAGCGGCGGCAGCCGGTGCTGGTCGATCAGCTGGCGGATCTCGGCGTGGCGGGCCTTGGCGTCGGCCTTTTCGGCACGCTGCCGGTTCAGCTCGCGGTCGCGGGCCAGCTTGGCGGCCCGGGCCTGCTCCACCGCGAGCCGCTGCTCGTCGGTCTGGGCCGGCTTCTGGCCCTTGGCCTGCCGGTATTGCTGCCGGTGCTGCTTCTGCTCGACCTGGGTCGCTTGTTTCTTGGTGACCAGTCCCGCCTTGAGCAGCTGGTCGCGCAGGGAATCGCTCATCTCTCGACCTTAGGGGAAGCGCCCCGTTCAAGGCCGGGTAGTTTACGGAAAGATGCGCGCGCCGGTGCAGTCGCGTCGGCGGCCCGGCTCGCCTCGTTTCCCCGAGGCCGGCTGCGGGCGGCCAGCCATGAAGCGCTGAAGGCTCTATCCGCGCCACCTTTGCCGGGTTAGCCTTGCGCACCGGCGGGGGTGGCGCGTCTCCCTGTCGCCTGCGAACGTGAGGGGGAAGCCATGACCGACACCCGCGACGGGGCCGCCGCAGCACCTGCCAGGAAGGGCGTCGTCGCCGAGCTCGCCGGGCTGCCGCGCGCGTTCTGGATGGTGAACGTCATGGAGATGCTCGAGCGGCTCGCCTACTACGGCGTCCGGGTCGTCATCCCCATCTACATCGCCCAGGCCGACGAGATCGGCGGGCTGCACTTCAGCCAGACCGACAAGGGCCTGATCTTCATGCTGTGGGCGCTGGTGCAGACCGGCGTGCCGGTGTTCTCCGGCGGCTTCGCCGACCGCTATGGCTACAAGCGCACCATCGCGGTGTCCATCGCCATCAAGATCGTCGGCTACCTGCTGATGGCGACCCAGCGCGAGTTCTGGCCGTTCACCTTCGGCTGCCTGGTGCTGGCTTTCGGCACCGCCATCTTCAAGCCGGGCCTGCAGGGCACGCTGCTGCGCACGCTGAAGAAGGAGAACTCGTCGATCGGCTGGGGCACCTTCTACATGCTGGTGAACATCGGCGGCTTCCTCGGGCCGCCGCTGGCGCACTTCCTCTACGGCTACTCCTGGCCGGCGGTGTTCTACGGCTGCGCGGTGATCGTGTCGCTGAACTTCCTGATGCTGCTGAGCTACCCGACCATGACCGCCGGCGGCGACCAGAGCGGCAGCGTGCTCAAGGTGGCCGCGACCACGTTTCGCAACCTGGCGCAGCCGCGGCTGGCGACCTTCATCCTGATCATGGCGGGCTTCTGGCTGATGTTCATGCAGCTGTTCGACATGCTGCCGAACTTCATCGTCGACTGGGTGGACTCGTCCAGCATCGTCGCCGCGCTGAACCTGCCGGCGATGTTCACGACGGAGACCTCGCGCGGCACGATGATCGCCCAGGAGTGGATGATCAACGCCAACTCGGGGCTCATCATCCTGGGCGTGATCTGGGTGTCGCACCTGGTGGCGCGCATGCGGCGCGTGCACTCGATCTTCCTGGGCATCGCCGTCTCGTCGGTCGGGCTGGTCGCGGCCGGCTTCACGATGTCGGGCTACCTGTGCATCCTCGGGATCCTGTGCTTCTCGGTGGGCGAGATGATGGCCTCGCCGAAGATGAACGATTACCTGGGCGTGATCGCGCCGGAGGGGCAGAAGGCCCTGTACATGGGCTATGCGAACATGCCGGCCGCCATCGGCTGGGCCTTCGGGTCGTTGATGGGCGGGCACGTCTACGAGCGCATGGGCGACAAGGCCAACCTCGCGCTGCGCTACCTGTCGGAACGCGGCCTGGCCGAGGGCGTCGACCGCACGCAGGCGATGGAAAGCCTGCAGCAGGCGCTGCAGCTCGACGCCAGGCAGGCGACCGAGCTGCTGTGGCACGCCTATCACCCCTACCAGCTGTGGTATCCGTTCGCCGCGATCGGCATCGCCTCGGCCATCGGCATCTTCTTCTACGCGCGCTGGGTCAGGAAGTACGAGGCCGCCGACGTCTGACGGGACCGGGCCTGATCCTTTCGGCTGGCCGCCCGGATCAGCCGGGCTCGTCGGGCTCCGCATGCTGCCGGAACCATGCCAGGCAGCTCTCCCACATCTCCGGCGTGTACTCGTGCCGGACGCCGGCATGCAGGCTGACGCGAATCCGCTCGGGTGATCCGGCATAGGGGCCGGCCAGCAGCGCCTCGCGAAACCGCTGCGCGCCGTCCGGCGGCACGTGATCGTCGTCCGCGCCGCACTCGAAGGCGATCGCCGGGCGGTGCGCGTACGCGCCCGGGTGGGTCAGCGGATTGATGCGGTCGTACAGCCATTGCGCGTACGCGTCCGGCTGGCCCGGGCCGACCAGCTTGCCTTCGGCGTGCATGCCGGGGCGCCGCCAGTCGGGCGTGGCGCAGATGGCGGCCACGCAACCGATGCGCGGGTCGAGGCCCGCGGCCGCCACCACGATGTCGCCGCCGGCGGAATGGCCGCCGACGAAGAACGGCGGCTCGGCCCCGAACTCGGCGGCCGCCCAGTCGAGCACGCGCAGCAGTTCCAGCGCCGAGTTGGCGTAGATCGGCCAGGCCACCTGCGGGAAGTTCTCGATCATGCGCGGATAGAACGCGGCCATGCTCTCCGGCGCCCGCGTGCCGCGCTGCCAGGAGTCGAAGCTGATCGCCGTGAAGCCCGCGTCGGCGAGCGCGTCCAGTTCGCGGCCCGAGGCGTTCATGCCGGCGATGCCGCCGGACAGCCACAGCGCGAGGCGCGCCGCCTGCGGTTCCTTGCGGGGCGCGACCCACATCACCGGGATGTGCTCGACCTGCGTCGATCCGCGCCTCGGCCTGGCCGCCGGCTTGGCCTCGACCGGGGTCGGCGCCGGCGCGGGAACAGGCCTCGGCGCCGGCCTGGGCGGCTTCAGCAATCGGGAGAACAGGTCGCGTCGGCTGAATGTCATGCGGCGAGGATCGTCGCATTCGGGAGGCTTGGCAAGACGGCTGCCGTGCCGGCCTGTCCGGCTTGTCCAGTACAAAACGGCTTTTTTCTGGCGAATTTCGTCGATTCCTGCGAAACCGGCCCGCGCCTCGTCCCGAATTGCCCAGTGAGCCCAGCCGCGGCGAGGCCGCGGTACGGGACGCAACATGGACAAGAAACCTGGAGGGATGGAACGATGAAGGGACTTCGAATTGCTGTCGCGGCCACCGCAACTGCGGCCGCACTGTCACTGGCGGGTGTGGCGTCGGCCGGCAGCCCGGTGCCGGGCAAGCCCGGCGACCAGAACATCGTGGAAATCGCCGCCGGCGTGAACGCGGCCAGCGGCGAGTTCAGCTACCTGCTGGGCGCGGTCGGTTGCCTCACCGACGGCCGGGGCAACAACCCGGTCGTGGCGTTGCTGACCGGCGGCGACAAGTACACGCTGTTCGCGCCCACCGACGATGCGTTCAAGGCGCTGCAGCGGGCGCTCGGCGTCGCGGCCGGCAGCGAGGCGCCCGAGGTGACCTGCACCCTGGGTGACGCAGTCGTGCTGGACGTGCTCGCCTATCACGTCACCGAGGGCCGGCATTTCTCCAACAGCGTCTTCAACCAGAAGAACACCAAGATGATCGAGATGCTGAATGAACAGTACGTGGTGTCGAACCCGGATGCGACGCTCAACGACGTCGCCGGCCAGTCCGTCGGCGTCGTGTTGCAGCCCGGCCTGTTCAACATCAACGCCAGCAACGGCGTGATTCATGTCGTGGACACCGTGCTGCTGCCTTTCGCGCCCTGACGACGTCGCGACGACCGATCGGAAGCCGTCCCGTCCGGGGCGGCTTTCTTTTTGCGCCGGCCCGCGGGCGCGGGGCGAACGTCAGATCGCGTAGTGCAGTATCGCCACGAAGTGGCAGCCTGTGCCGGCCACCACGAACAGGTGCCAGACGAGGTGCCCGTAGCGCATGTTCTTCTTCAGGTAGAAGTAGACGCCGCTGGTGTAGGCGATGCCGCCGGCGAACAGCCAGGCCAGGCCGGCCAGGGGGAGACTCTCCCACAGCGGCTTCGCGGCAATGATGATCAGCCAGCCCATGCCGACGTAGACGGCGGTTGAAATGCCGTGCCAGCGGATGCCGGCGAACACCTTCAGCAGCACGCCCAGCGCCGCCAGGCCCCAGACCAGCCCGAACAGCGTCCAGCCCCAGCCGCCCTTCAGCACGCCCAGCGTGAACGGCGTGTAGGTGCCCGCGATCAGCAGGTAGATGGCCGCGTGATCGAGCACGTGGAAGGCGTTCTTGGTCCGGCCCGGCGGCAACGCGTGATAGATGGTCGAGGACAGGTACAGCAGCGCCATCGAGGCGGCGAAGACGCTCACGGCGACCACATCCGCGAGCGTGCCGCGCCGGATCGCCGTCGCGATCAGCAGCGGCGCGCCGGCCACGGCCAGCACGAACCCCAGCCCGTGGCTGACGCTGTTGGCGACTTCTTCGCGCCGGGATTCCTGGGTATCGGGAGACGTCATGGGGTGGCGTGGACCAGTAGCAGGCTCTGCGGAAATCGTAACACTGCCGGCCGCCCCGCCCGGCGGTGATCTGCGGGTCGCCCGGGCCCGGCCGGGTCCGGCTCCCTGCCCGGGCAACCGGGGCGGGAAGGCCCGTCGCCCGAAGGCCCGGGCCTGGATTGCGACCTCGGTAAGTACTTGATTTCTGTGAGATACCGCTAGATTCCGGCGAACTGGGCGGCCTTTAGGGAGCCTTGCCTAGGCCCCGTTGTCACACTGCCATTGTGCAATGCGATAGGAGGAGTCAGCGAGGTCCTGACGGCCGCGGCGAGGCGCCAGGGAGCCGACGCGGTCGGGAAGCGCATGGACACATGGAGGGCCATTCAGGAGGCACCATGAACGGATTGACTGGAATCGAGATCGTCTGTGCAGTGCTCGGTATCCTGGGAATAGTCGAACTGCTCATCACCGGGCGCCGGCGATGAGGGGGCTCCGGGCCGCGTGGAATCCGCCGCCTAGGCGTCCGTGCGCCGCTTGCCCTTCGGATACCCGACCGTCTGCGACAGCAGCACCTGCTGGTCGTGGTCGAGGCCGAGCGCGTCGGCGACGGCCTCGCGGTCGATCCAGGCGCGGATCACGGTAGCCAGGCCGCTGCTCGCCGCGAACAGGTACACGTTCTGGGCGATCGCGCCGGCCGATGCCGAGGCATAGCTCTCACGCAGGGCGACCGGGATCATCCGCATGCGGCGGTGGTCGGCGACGTAGACGAGGTCCAGCGGCGCTTCGTCCACGAAGTCCTGGTAGCCGGTGATGCGCCTCAGGTCGCTGGCGGCAACCAGTTTCAGCGAGTGCGATTTCGCGTCGTAGCGATAGGCGCCCGCGGGCAGCGCCACATAGACATCGACTTCCTGGGAATCGATCGCCGAGGGCGCCGTGCGTCCTCCGGGCCGGTTCATGCCGAAGGCGGCCCACAGCAGGCCGGAGAGCATGGGCAGCGGCAGGGCATCGGGCGCGAACTTGCGCGACGAGTGGCGGGCTGCCAGCGCCCGCATCAGCGGCATGCCGCCGCGCTTGTCGGGCGCCGGAAGTTCGATGGTCGAGGCGGCGTCGCCCTGCGGCGGCCGCGGCCGCAGCTGCCCCATCGCGCCGAGCGCGAGCTTGGTGAGCGTGGTCATCGCGAAGTTCCTTTTCGCAGCCTGTGGATCAGGCCCTGTCCAGCGTGAACAGCATGGATCCGCCAGGCGAGTCCGACAATAGCGGCGTTCGAAACGCCCGGCCCGCGCGGGCCATCACGGGCCCGGTGGAGACCACGATCACCACGCCACCCGGTTGCGCCCCGGGCGGTCGCGCGCTCCTAACCGCCGAGCCGGTCCCGGATCCGTTGCATGCGTGCCCGTTCGTCCGCCGGAAGTGCCGCCGACCACGCGGCCTCGTCTCCCGCCGCCGGCAGCGGGTGGCCGAACTCGACCATC
>DATHZW010000384.1:0-3867 GCA_035458405.1 Steroidobacteraceae bacterium
CGCCAGGGCGAGCGAGACCTCGCGCGTGTGGCCGCGCTCGGGCAGCGGCAACGGCGTGGACCGGCCCGCCGCCATTTCCCACGCGGCATCGCGCAGGAGTTCGAGCGGGGTCTCCAGGCGGTGCGCCACCCGCCAGGCGAGAGCCAGCGCCAGCACCAGTATTGCGATGCCGCTGACGGCCAGCAGGCCGAGCCGGAAGGTCAGCTCCTCGTCCCGCGCCGCGTCCAGCCGTTGCGAGACCGCTTCAGCCAGCGGCGGGGGCATTTCCCGGACCAGCTCCGAAGCCGCGTGGTTGGCCGATCCTGCGTCGATGACGACCAGGGTCGCAAGCACCAGCACGACGCCGCCGACGATCGCGGCGGCGAGGGACAGGGCGCGGGTGCGTACGGTCAGCCTCATGAAGTCGGATGGTATCCCTGGTTTGTGGCCCGACGGCGCCGTGATGGTGCCATTCTAGGCCGGATTTGCCGCCGCGAGCCGTCCCGCAAGGGGTTTCCGGTGCGGGTGGCCGCAATTTTTCTGTGCACGGGCGCGCAGGTGTAGCATCTGAAGGATGTACATCGACACCATGACGGACAGCAGCCGCCCGAGCCGTTGCTGCGGCGGGCGCGGCCTCGAGTCCCCGGCCTCCGGGCGCGCCTGCGGCGAGCCGGGTTCCGCCTTCGAGGACAGCGAATGAACCCGCTGGAGATCACTGGAAGGGCGCGAACACACCTGACGGAGCCGCCCGGCGCCCATTGCCTCGTGCACCGCGATGCGGCGGATGCGTTCGTGGCGATGCGGCATGCGGCAGCGCAGGTCGGGATCGATCTCGAAGCCGTCTCCGCCTTTCGCGACTTCGAGCGCCAGCGGCAGCTGTGGAATGCCAAGTTCTGCGGCGACCGGCCGCTGCTCGATGCGGCCGGCCGGCCACTGGATGCGATGAGCCTGGACGAGGCGCAGCGAGTCGAGGCCATCCTGTTGTGGACCGCGCTGCCGGGCGCGAGCCGACACCACTGGGGCACCGACGTGGACGTCATCGACCGGGCAGCGGTTTTGCCCGGTTACGAAGCCGAGCTGACCGGCGACGAGTACGCCCTGGGCGGCGTGTTCGGCCGGTTGAATCACTGGCTGGACGAGAACATGCGCAGCTTCGGCTTCTTCAGGCCCTACGCCAGTGGCAAGGGCGGGGTGCGGCCGGAGCCTTGGCACCTGAGCTTCGCGCCCGTGGCGCGCCAGGCGCTGGCGGCGCTGGACGTTGAGCTGCTGGCCGGGGCGCTGCAGGGGCAGGAGGTGCTGGGGATGAACTGGGTCCAGGCTCGGTTGCCGGAAATCCACCTGCGGTACGTGAAGACCATCGACCCGCCGCCGCGCATGCGGTCGCGCTGGGCGCGCCTGCCCGCGGCTACCCGGTCGTAGGCTGCCGTCGCTGCTTGGCGCCTGTTGGTGCCTGACACCGCTGGATCAGCGCCGGCCTCCTGGATCAACATCGAGAGCGGTGCCTGACACCACCGCCAGGTCATGCCGCGGCAATGCCGGCCCGCTGGCTGCGGGCGGGCTTCCCCCTTTCGCTCCGAAAGCCGACAGTCGCTCCAGGGGGAACCCGGCCCTGGCTGCGCGGGGCCGGTGCCAGGGACCACCGGACGGGGCGATCAGGCGCCTGGCACGACGAATGGCGACGGGGCCGGGCCCCAAGTGTCCTCGAGGCGCCGGATCATCAGCGACCGTACGCTGCGCATCGGGTCCGGCGTGACCGTATAGACGGGCGGATTGCGCCTGAGCAGCGGCCACCGCCCGGTCCGCATCAGTTCCTCGAGGTAGGCGATGTTCTGGCGAATGGCGTCCATGTAGGGATTGGCGCCGTTGAACATCGGCTCCATGTGACGGTAGGCGTGCCCGAACGCCTTCTCGAGCCGTTCCTCGATCATGTTGCCGACGAACAGCGGCGTCTGCCGCAGCAGGTCCAGTCCCGAACCGTAGTTGACCTTGATGCCGTCGGTGCCCGGGTAGATGGCGATGCCACCGAGCACGAACTCGGCGTACAGGCGGTCGCGGCACTTCTCCAGGTAGCAGCGATCCGACATCTGTGCCAGCAGGTCCGCCGTGCCCAGCAGGTGCCCCATGATGCGGTCGCGCGCGTCGTGCACGCGGATCTGGTCGAAAGGCACCTCGTAGCCCGTGTAATGCACGATACGGGTGGCGACCGGTACCCAGTGGGCAAGGCCCACGGTCGGCAGGTAGCGGGCGATGAATTTCGCGCCGCGGGTGACGTGATTGCGCGTGAACACGGCGCCGTTGGGCACCTCGGCCTCCGCGGTCTCGCGGATGTAGCCGGAGTCGTGGAACAACGCCGTCACCAGGCCCACCAGCGCGCGTTCCGACCCCAGCCGGCCGCCCTCCGGCGCGGTCCGCTCGTAGCCCGCGAACAGGCGGGTGGCGGCCAGCACGACGTCGAGCGTGTGCTGCAGGTCGTGGTAGACGGTGTCCACGCCGATGTACCCGGGCATCGCGCCCGTGAACAGCCGGGCGAAATCGTCGACGGCGCGGCGGGGCGTATCGAGGTCAGCGCCGGGCCACGCCGCGGCGTACAGCTCGAGCACGGCGTCGCGCACGGCCTCAGGCGAACTCACCTGAACGCTGTCGGTGACGTCATAGTTGCTGCGGCGGTAAGGGCTCGTCACATCCGGTCTCGTGCCACCCGGGGCGCATGAGGCAGTCTACGCCGGCCTCTCGGACCTGCGCCAACCACGATCCCGCGAATCCGCACGGGTTCACATTCCGCGGGCCCTCAGCCTATGTCAAACGTCGCCAGCACCGGCGCGTGATCCGACGGCCTTTCCCAGGTCCGGGGTGTCCGGTCCACGTGGCAGCCGATGCAGCTCGAGGCCAGCTCGCGACTGGCCAGCACGAGGTCGATTCGCAGCCCGTGGTTGCGGCGAAAGGCGCCCATCCGGTAATCCCACCAGCTATAGGCCTCCGGCGGCTGCTCGAACAGGCGGAAGGTATCCACCAGGCCCGCCTGCAGCAGCTCCTGGAGTGCCGCGCGCTCGGCGGCGCTGACGTGCACCGAGCCTTCCCATTTTGCCGGGTCGTGCACGTCGCGATCCTCGGGCGCGATGTTGTAGTCGCCAACGATCGCCAGGCGCGGATGCAGGGCGAGCTGGCTGGTCACGTAGTCGGCCAGGCGGCCGAGCCAGTCCAGTTTGTAGGCATACTTTTCGGAACCGACGGCCTGCCCGTTCGGCACATAGACATTGATCAGCCGGATACCGTCGACGGTCGCGGCAATGACCCGCCGCTGCGGATCGTCGAAACCGGGGATGCCGCAGGCGACGTCCTCCAGTGGTTCTCGCGCCAGGATGGCGACGCCGTTGTAGGTCTTCTGGCCGTACCACGCCGCGTGCAGTCCCAGGGAGGCGATCTCCGCCGCCGGGAAGTCCTCGTCGGTCTGCTTCAATTCCTGCAGGCCGATGACGTCGACAGGATACGACTGCAGCCACTGCGTCAGCTGCGGCAACCGCACCCGAAG
Source organism: Steroidobacteraceae bacterium (assembly GCA_035458405.1). Lineage (GTDB taxonomy): Bacteria > Pseudomonadota > Gammaproteobacteria > Steroidobacterales > Steroidobacteraceae > SG8-30. The sequence continues at coordinate 3,509 of DATHZW010000384.1, forward strand.
GGAGTTGACGTTCCAGGTGGCGATCCTCATGCGGCGACGCCGTCCTTGCGCAGCGGCGACGCCACCCCCCGCCGCCGTCGCGGGCATGGCCGGGCGCCACCGGGCCACTCTCGCCAGCCAGGCCGGGCCGCGACGTGCCCGTCGCGGACGGCAGCGAAGCCTGGCAGCCTTTCGAGGGCCGGCGGCGGGTTGATCATGAATCGCGTCCGTGGCACCAAAGTGCGGGATTGTAGGGTGCCGGGACGCGGCCTGCAGCCCCGGCCGCCCGGGAATGGCGCTAGAGGAGCGAGTCGAGCAGCAGCCAGGCGAGCGCGGTGGTGGCGGCCAGGAAGACCGCCAGACCGACCGCCGCGTGCAGG
>DATHZW010000385.1:0-5597 GCA_035458405.1 Steroidobacteraceae bacterium
CCCGACGGCAGGTACAGCGACACGACCGACAGCCGCCCGAAGCGGGCCTCGATGTAGCGGCCCTCCTGGTCGAACTCGGGGACGCCGAAGCCCCGGATCACCTCGTCGGGCTCCCGTTTCGCAAAGATCGCCACGCCGCTGTAACCCTTTTTCTGCGCGTCGAAGTAGTGGCAGTGGAACCCCGCCGGCCGGAAGTCCCCGTGGTCGAGCTGGTGCTCCTGCGCCTTGGTTTCCTGCAGGCAGACCACGTCGGCGCGCTGGCGAGGCAACCAGCGAAACAGGCCCTTGCGGGCGGCGGAGCGGATGCCATTGCAGTTCAGGGTGATGATTCGCATTGCTGGCTCCGGGCGAAGGCGCAATCATACGCGCCTGCAGGTGGAGGAACCGAATGCAAGCCTATCAACAGGAATTCATCGAGCTCGCCCTGACCCAGCAAGCGCTGCGTTTCGGCGAGTTCAGGCTGAAGAGCGGCAGGCTGAGCCCGTATTTCTTCAACGCCGGCCAGTTCAATACCGGCGGCGCGGTCGCGACCCTGGGCCGTTGCTACGGCCGGGCCATCACGGAATCCGGCCTGCAATTCGACATGCTCTTCGGCCCCGCCTACAAGGGCATCCCGCTGGTGACGGCCACCGCCATGGCGCTGGCGGACTGGCACAGCCTGAGCGTGCCGTTCGCGTTCAACCGCAAGGAGGCCAAGACCCACGGCGAGGGCGGCAGCACCGTCGGCGCGCCGATCGCCGGCCGGGTGCTGATAATCGACGACGTCATCTCGGCGGGCACGGCGATCCGCGAGTCGGTGGAGATCATCCGCGCCGCCGGGGCGACGCCCGCCGGGGTCGTGGTGTCGCTTGATCGCGAGGAGCGCGGCCAGACGGCATTGTCAGCCGTCCAGGAGGTTCAGCAAGCCTTCAGCATCCCGGTGGTAAACATCATTACCCTGACCGACCTGATCGACCACCTGGAGACGGTCGGGCGGGAGAGCGAGCTTGCCGCCATGCGGAACTACAACCGGCAATGGGGGGTCGAGAAGGAAGCGTGACGCAATTACGGTCCCGGCGTCCCGCCAAAGGCAGAATATGTCGTCAGAGGTGATTTCGATGAAGATACCCGTGATGCGCGCCCTGGTGCCCCTGCTTCTGCTCGGCCTGCTGAGCGGGCCGGCGGGCGCACAGAAGCTTTACAAGTGGGTGGACGAGAACGGCCAGGTGCACTACGGCGACAGCATCCCGCCGCAGTACGCCAACCAGGACCGCGAGGTCCTGAACAAGCAGGGCATGGCGGTCGGTCGCGAGGAAGGCGCCGAGACGCCCGCCGAGCTCCGTGCGCGCGAAGAACGGGAGCAACGCGCCAAGGCGGCGCAGGAGCAGGCGCAGCGCGACCGGATGCTGCTGCAGACCTACCAGAACGTGGACGAAATCGAGATGCTGCGGACTCGGCGGCTCGAACTGCTCGACTCCCAGATCGCCATCCAGGAGCAGTCGCTGTCGAATCTCAGGGCGCGGCACGACCAACAGCTGCAGCGGGCCAGCCGCTTCCAGCCGGCGAACAAGGACGCGACGGCACCCCCCATGCCGGAAGGCATGGTGGAGGACATTGCCCGCGCCCAGTCGGACATCACGACCCAGGAGGTCAACCTGGACAAGCGGCGCAAGGAACGCGCCAGCGTCAACGCGCAGTTCGACGCCGACGTCGCCCGGTTCAGGGAACTCCGCGGGCTGAACTAGGAAGAGCTGCCGGGCATATGCCTGCCCCCGCTTCGGGGACAGGCATGTGCCCGGCTCCGTCGCTCATTTCGTCCCCGAGCTGCCGAAGCCACCCGCTCCGCGCACGCTTTCGTCGAAGGTCTCGACCACCTCCAGCGCGACCTGCACCACGGGCACGATGACCATCTGCGCGATGCGCTCGCCCGGCTCGATCGTGAACGGGTGGGTAGCGCGGTTCCACACCGAGACCATCACCTGCCCCTGGTAGTCGGAGTCGATCAGCCCGACCAGGTTGCCGAGCACGATGCCGTGCTTGTGGCCGAGACCGGATCGGGGCAGCAGCACCGCCGCCAGCCCGGGATCGTCGAGATGGATCGCGAGCCCGGTCGGCACGAGATGCGTCTGGCCGGGCTCGAGCAGGAGCGGCGAGTCGAGGCAGGCGCGAAGGTCCAGCCCGGCCGATCCGCCGGTCGCGTACTCGGGCAGCGGGATGGACTGCCCGATCCGCGGATCGAGCACCTTGACCTTCAGTCGATGCACGGGGCCCTCCAGTCTTCTCAGCGGCTGGCACGCGCCGCCGCGATGCGGGCGACGAGCTTGCGCGCGAGCTCCAGCTTGCCACAGGTCGCCAGCTCCTCGCGCCCTCCTTGCCACAGCAGCAGCAGGGAGTTCTCGTCCTGGTCGAAGGCGATGCCGTCCCCGACCCGGTTGGCGGCGATCATGTCGAGCCGCTTGCCCTCGAGCTTGGCCCGGGCGTTCTGCTCCACGTCCTGCGTTTCAGCGGCAAAACCGACGACGAAGGGCCGCCGCTCCAGCGCCGCCACCGACGCCAGGATGTCCGGCGCCTTCACCAGCGACAGCGTCATCGTGTCGGAGGACTTCTTGATCTTCTGCGCGGAGACGCTCGCCGGCTCGTAGTCGGCGATGGCCGCCGCGCCGATGTAGATGTCGGCGCCTTCCAGCGCGGACTGGACGGCAGCCAGCATCTCCCTGGCGCTTTCCACGTTCACGCGCGTGACGCCGGCCGGCGCCGCAAGCGCCACCGGGCCGGAAACCAGGATCACCTCGGCGCCCGCCTCGCGGGCCGCCTGCGCCACGGCGTAGCCCATCTTCCCGGAACTGCGGTTGCTGATGAACCTGACCGGGTCGATCCGCTCGCGGGTCGGACCAGCGGTCACGACCACCTTGCATCCTGCAAGCGGCCGCGCGCCCGAAAGGCTTTCCAGCACGGCAACCGCCAGCTCCTCCGGCTCCAGCATGCGGCCCTCGCCGGTCTCGCCGCAGGCCTGGTCGCCGCTGCCCGGGCCGAGCACCACGACGCCGCGGCCGCGCAGGGTCGAGATGTTCGACTGGGTCGCGGCATTGGCCCACATCTGCTGGTTCATTGCGGGGGCGACGCTGACCGGCGAGGCCGTCGCCAGGCACAGGGTCGTCAGCAGGTCGTCCGCCCGCCCCTGGGCCAGCTTGGCGATGAATTCCGCGGTCGCCGGCGCGATGAGCACGGCGTCGGCCCAGCGCGCCAGCTCGATGTGGCCCATCGCCGCCTCTGCGTTGGCATCCCAGAGGGAATCCCGCACTTCGCGGCCGGACACGGCCTGGAAGGTCAGCGGCGTCACGAACTGCCTGGCGCCTTCGGTCATGACGACCTGCACCTCTGCGCCGCGCTCGCGCAGGCGACGCACCAGGTCGGGACTCTTGTAGGCGGCGATTCCGCCGGTCACGCCGAGCAGGATCCGCGAGGGGCGCTGGTCCGTCATGAACCCATTATCGCCAGCGCCAGGCTTGAACACCAAGCCGCCATAGCCGGCGGTTCTGGGGTCATGCCTTTCTGAGGATTCCCGGCCGATTCGCCGCGCCACTCGCGACCCCGCCCACCCGACAATCGACCACAGGGAGGCGCCATGCACATACGCGACTGGCCGGCGAGGGAACGACCCCGCGAGAAGCTGCTGCTGCAGGGCGCCGACACGCTCACGGAGTCGGAGTTGCTGGCGGTGCTGCTGCGCCACGGCCATCGCGGCGCGAATGCCCTCGACCTGGCCCGTTCGCTGCTGGTCGAGTTCGGCTCCCTGCGCGCACTGCTGTCGGCGGGGCGCGGCGAAGTCTGCCGGCATCGGGGCATCGGACCGACGCGCTGGGCTGAGCTGCAGGCGGCGCTGGAACTGGCCCGTCGGCACTACCTGGAACGGCTGCGGCAGGGTCCGTCGCTGACGAGCCCGCGGGCCGCGCGCGAATTCCTGGTCGCGCGGCTGCGCGACAAGGACCACGAAGTTTTCTGCTGTCTCTACCTCGACAGCCGCCACCGGCTGATGTGCTTCGAGGAGCTGTTCCGCGGCACCATCGACGGCGCCAGCGTGCACCCGCGGGAGGTGGTCAAGCAGGCGCTGGCGCGCAACGCGACGGCCGTGATCCTGGCCCACAACCACCCTTCCGGCGTTGCCGAGCCGAGCCAGGCGGACGAATTGATCACGACGCGGCTGCGCGACGCGCTGGCGCTGGTCGATATCCGGGTGCTGGACCACCTGATCGTCGGCGATGGAACCTGCACGTCGCTGGCCGAAAGAGGGCTCGTCTAGAACGCCTCGCCGACGGAGATCAGCAACACCTCGTCGTCCTTGCCCCAGGCGTAGTCGATGCGGAAGTTGACGCGGAACTTCTCCGTCAGCCGCCAGCGCAGGCCGACGCCGGCGGCGGGAAGGAAGTCGTCCTGCTCGAAGACCGGAATGTCTCCCCAGACGCCCCCGAGGCCGCCGAAGGCCACGAGACCGATGCGCTTCGTCGCCTGCCAGCGCCACTCCGCCTGGGCCGCCGCCAGCGACTTGCCGATATAGATGCCCGGCGTGTAGCCGCGCAGGTCCACGCCCGAGCCGTACCAGGGCAACGCGAAGAACGGGGGATCGCCGGTTACATACTTCCCGGCAAGGCGCCACGCCAGCGTGTGCCGCTCGCCGAAAGCCTGGTAGCCGTTGTAGGACAGGTCGTAGACGATGTAGTTGCTGTCCGACCCGAAGGCCGAATTCGACAGCCCGACATCCAGGCCGACCAGCGACCCGTCGCGCGGGTAGAACTGGTCGGACCGGGTATCCAACTCCGCGGACAGCGAGAGTATGGCGACGTCGATCGTGATACTCGGCTCCAGCCCTACCCGACTGTTCTGATCGCTGATCTCGATCCCCGTCGCGCGGATGTCCGTGGACGCATACTTGAAACCCGCATTGAGCCAGAGATTCTCCCGCGCCTCATAGCCGAGCTTGATGATGCCGCCATGGAATTCCTGCGCTACCGGGATCCTGAGGTTGAGCAGGTTCGGGCTGATGACGATGATGGGATAGAAGACCTCTCCTGCCCCCCCAACGAGCGTGGAACGGATCTTGGCGTCTGCTCTCCAGTAGCGCCGATCACCTGCTGCTGCAGCCCAGCTTCCTCCCTCGGCCCACATGCCGCCCACACCGAACAGCGACGTCTGCTTCTGGGCCGGCCTGTCGGCCGGCTTGTAGAGCCGCCCCGCGCCGAATTGCAGGCCGGCGCCGAGCAGCGCGTTCTTGAAGGGAATCGGGACGAACACCCACTCGCCGTGTCCTGCCCCGGGTCCGTCTTCCCTAACACCCGACGGGAATGTTTCCGCGAAGCCACTGGTCAGGTCCGCGCGCGGGGGGGGCACGCCCGCCGGGACCCTGATCTCGATATCGGACACCAGCGAGTCGATGGCCTGCAGGGGGGTGGCCGACTCCGGCTGCTCCTCCCCGGAAGCCGATGGGGCGGCTGAAGCAAGCAACGCCGCCGCCAGCATCACAGCTGGGACCCGCTTAGCGAAAGGGAGCCGCATGAAGACCTCGAACCGCCTCGGCGCGGCACATCTGTTCATTGTAAACAACGGCTTAGGCAATCGACGGC
>DATHZW010000386.1:0-2852 GCA_035458405.1 Steroidobacteraceae bacterium
TCCCGGGCACGCTCGCGGACATCGGCGTTGGCGAGGAACACGCCGCGGTCTTTGCGCCGCAGGCCCTGGCCGACCCGTCGACGGGCGGCAACCCGCTCGCGATGACCGAGGACGACTACCGCCGCCTGTACCTCAACTGCATCCGCGGAGATCTCGCGCGCTGACGGCGTTTCCCGCCGCCGGCGACGGCTCGCGGGCCGGCATCCCCGGCGAGTTGCACGGCGGCATCGCGGACCGCCGCGATCCGCCGCCTCCCTGTCCTGCGCACGGCCTGTCGCCACGCCCGCGGGCGCCGCGCGGGGGGCTTGCTGGCGCGCGGCGGGGCGTCCCACTAGTATCGGCTGAACCGTTCCGCCCTGACGCCCGGCCATGGACCTGACGAACTTCTTCAATTCCTATCCCGGCGTTCACCTGGTTCAGGCGTTCATGCACTCGATGACCGCGATGATCGTCGCAGACCGGGCCGTTCGCGCCTGGAACATCAGCAGCCCGGTGGTCCGGCAGAAGTTCCACCTGATCGCGGTGTTCGGCCCGGTCTTCTCCTATCCCCTTTACCAGTGGTTCAATCCCGGACGGGGGTCGATCCAGTTCAGGCTGGACGCGCTGTTCGACTCCGGCCGGTGGCTGGACGTCGAACTCTGGGGCGTGCTGCCAGCGGTGTGGCTGATCCTGGTGGTGCCGCTCGCGACGACGGCGATGTTCCTGATCCAGGAGCTGGTGCCGATCCTGCGGCACCGGTCGGGGCCTGAACATCCCGACTCGCGGCCCGTCCCGGCGATCGAAGGTTCGCCGGTGGTCCTGGCCGCGGCTGCACTCGCGCCACGACCGCCCGACATCTTCGTGATCCGGGACGACGACCCGGAGATTCACTCGGTGACCAGCCGCAGCCCGGGGATCTACGTGACGACCGGGCTCCTGCGGAGCCTGGAACCCGCGGAGCTCAAAGTGGCCATTGCGCATGAGATCGCGCACATCAGGCGCAGCCGGATGCCGCTGCTGGTCGTGGCATACGTGATGCGCGTGCTCCTGTTCTTCAGTCCCGGGACTCTCGTGGCGTTTCGGAAGGCCGCCGACGAAGAGGAGAAGATCTGCGACGACTGGGCGGCCAGGATGACCGGCAGGCCCGACGCCCTGGCCGCGGTGCTGGAGAAACTGCGCCACAGCGCCGTGTATGAAATCGAGGACCAGGACCCGGGCCAGCCGCTCAGCGAGATGGAACGCATGAGCTACGACCTGATGGTGCGGGACAGGATCCGCAGGCTTGCCGAAGACCAACCTGCGCCGGCGGTTGCGGGGGACTGGCTCAAGTTCGCGGTAACGGCCGTATCGATCCTGCTCATGAACTACTACATCGTCTGACGGTGCGCGACGTGAAGAAACAAGCGCTGCATGCCCTGTCTTTCCTGGTCACGCTGGCCGTCGTGGTCGGCGTGCTGAAGTTCATGAACTGGGCCCCGGGGGCACTCGAACCGGGCCTGATGAGCCGGTACCAGAGCATCGACGACGTCCAGGCGACGCTCGGGATCAGGAAGATCTACGTGCCCGCGTACTTTCCGGAGACCCTCGGCTGGCCGCCGGCTGCAATCCTTGCCCAGAGCAAACCGTACCCGGCCGTGGTCATGGAGTTCGCCCGCGCCGGTGACGGGGAGACGATGCTGGTCATTGCCCAGGCCGCGAGCCGGAGCTTCGACCCCGAGGCTGCGATCCGCTTCAGCACGGTCAGCGAGACGGTTCCGCTCGACCTCCGGGGCAGGAGAGCGCAGCTGGAAGCCGGCCTCTGCGAGGATCGAACCGCGTGCAGCCGCCTCGAGTGGGAGGAGGGCGACCTCCACCTCACGCTGACGATGAAGGCGCCCTCGGTCGAGCTCATCCGGATCGCAGAGAGCATGCTGCACTGAAGGGCCGCGATCAGTTTCCAGGCCGGGTGTAACGCGTCCGTCACCGGCTCCTTCTGCCTCCTCCTGAGGCCTTGTTCATCACGTCTTGAGCCGTCCCATGGCCGGCGGAATTTCCTTCCTCGACGATCTGGATCTGTTCCAAATCAAAGCCTGCTCGCACGCGCCAAAAACTGCCAGAAACGCGTGTATTTCTAGGCGATTTACTTAGGTAGTCATTCTCTGTTGCGCCCTTTTCTTCTCTGGTAAACAAGTATCAGTGACGGGAAACTTTTGGAGGCGCTTAGAGGATTGAAGGAGAGAGGTATGTTCCAGCATAGAGGTGGAACGGTGGTCGGTCGGGGTACCTATTGGAACCTCAAGAACGGTGAACGCGAAGTCGTCAAGTGCGACACCACACTTCCCGGTAACGCCCACACCAGATACCTGAAGGCCCCGACCCTGTTCATGGTCCTGATGGGTCCCGTCATTGGATTCTTCTACGTCCTGATCCTGCCCTTCGTCGGTCTCGCGATGGTCCTGATGCTGGTCACCAGCCAGATCAGCCAGATGCTCTATGAGGCGTTTGGACGGACCGCCGCGTTCGGGTGGAGGCCGGTCGAGGCCTACCTGATGTCGCGGAAGAACAAGAAGGCGGCGAGGCGCGACGAGCAAGCTCGCGGATTGGAAGCGAAAGCGGACAACGAGAGGAGCTAGGCATCATGACCACGTATACCCTTTTCGATTTCATCACGCAGGTCAAAGGTGCCGAATACCTGATCGCGGTCTCGGCCGTAGGGCTGTTCGTCGTGCTCTGGCAGGTCCTGGGCCCGCGGCCCTTCAAGGCGATGATGGAAACCGCCAGGGAGGATCTCAAGTACATCAACCGGGGTGGCGGCTACTCCAGCGTCGCCCGCACGGCCGGTCGTGTGGTGGCCGCGCCGTTTCTCGCCCTTGCCTACATCGCCGCGCTGCCCT
>DATHZW010000387.1:0-2408 GCA_035458405.1 Steroidobacteraceae bacterium
GGCGACGTCGGCGGCAGACAGCAGCGTCGCCATGCTCTCCGTCTGATGGGTCATCTCCGCGATGCCGAGCGAGGCGCCGATCTGCAGCGTGTTGTCGCCCCAGCGGAAGCGGAAGTCGCGGATCGCCTGGCGGACGCCTTCCGCAATCCGGGTGGCCACTTCGAGGTCACAGTTCTGCAACAGGATTCCGAACTCGTCGCCACCGAGTCGCGCCAGCGTATCGGCCGCCCGGATGCGGGTCTGCAACAGGCCGGTCACCTGCCTGAGCAACTCGTCGCCGGCCGGATGCCCGCAGGTGTCATTGACGACCTTGAACTGGTCGAGGTCCACGTAGACCATCGCGTGGGTGACCGCGGGGTCCCGCTGCGCCGCGGTCCACGCGGCGTTCAGCCGGTTCTCGAACTCGCGGCGATTGATCAGGCCGGTCAGCGCGTCATGGGCCGCCTGGTGGGACAGCAGGCGCTTCATGCGCCGCTCATGGCTGACGTCGTGGAACACCATGACCGCGCCGACCACGTGCCCATCCCGGTCGCGGATCGGCGCAGCGTTCGCCTGGATGGCGATCTCGCCGAGCCGGCGTCCCTTCAGGACCGTCTGGTCCGACAGGGTCACGGGGCTGGCCTCGCGGACCGCCCGGTACACCGGGTCCTCGACCGGCTGGTTCCCGGACTCCGTGCTCAGCGCCACGACCTCGCCGATCGGCCTGCCGAGGGCCTCGGCGGCGCTCCATCCGGTCAGGTGTTCTGCCACCGGGTTCATGTAGTCGATCACGCCGTCCTGGTCGGTGGTGATCACGGCATCGACGATGGACTGCAGCGTGACCTGCGCCCGCTCCTTCTCCTCGAACAAACGGATCTCGGCGCGCTTGCGCTCGGTGACGTCGGTGATCGTGCCTTCGAAGCCGGTGATCTCGCCCCGCTCGTCGCGGATGGTCCTGGCGTTCTCGCTGACGGTGATGATGGAGCCGTCCCGGCGCCTGAGCTCGTACTCGGCCTCGACCAGCTCGCCGTCTTGCGTGAGCCTGGCGACCAGCCGGCGGCGGTCCTCGGGATCGACGAACAGGTTGCCGGTCAGCCCGACGCCACGCAGCGTCTCGAACGAGTCGTAGCCGAGCATCTCGACCAGTGCCGGGTTGGCCGAGATCAGCTCGCCTTCGAGCGTGACCTGGTAGACCCCCTCAACCACGTTGTCGAACAGGCCCCGGTAGCGCTGCTCGCTGTCGCGCAGCGCTTCTTCCGCCCGGTGCCGCTCGATGGCGATCCGCGCCAGCTGGGTCATGCGCGCCATCAGCTCCAGGTCGCGCCGCGACGGCAGGCCGGTCCGCCTCAGGTAGACCGCAAAGGTGCCCAGGATCCTGCCGTCCTCATGCTGGATCGGCGTCGACCAGCAGGCCTTCAAGCCGCAGCGCAGCGCCCCGTCACGGCGATACTCCCAGAACGGGTCATTGCTGAGGTCCGGCACGATGATCTGGCGTTGCAGGGCGACGGCCGCGGCACAGGACCCGTAGCGGATCTCCACCGGGATCCCGTCCATCAGGGCCACGTATTCGCGCGGCAGGTTGGGTCCGACGGCGTGGGTCAGCACGCCGCGGCCAGGCTCGAACAGGCGGATGCAACAGATGGACTGCGGCACCACCTGTTCGATCAAGTCCGTGATGGCCTGCAGGGAACTCGACAGCTTGGCGTTCGCGGCGATGCGCTCGAACACCCGGCGTTCGCCGGCGGCGATGTGCTCGGCACGCTTGCGATCGGCGATGTCGATGATGCTCGCCCTGATCAGGTTGCCGGAGGAGCTCGGCAGGCGCACCAGCCGCACCTCGCATGGAATCACGCGACCCTCGGCGTCCTGGTGCAGCCACTCGAAGACCGGCGTCCCGCCCTTCAGTGCCAGCTCGATGTGGCCGCGTGCGGTGCCGAACGAGTCAGTTCCGTCGGCCTGCGCCGGCGGACTGATATCGCGCGGCCCGGACTGCAGCAGCTGCGCCCGGGTCATCTTCAGGAACTTGACCGCGTTGTCGTTGCAATCGACGAACTTGTCGCTGTCGACGTCGTAGACGACCACGACTTCGGGCGCGTTTTCGACCAGCACGCGGTAGCGCGCCTCGCTGTCCTTCAGCGCCACCTCGGCCTTGGAGCGCTCCAGCGTGTCGCGCACGCAGACGATGAAGACCACGCGCTTGCCGAGCAGCATCTTGCTGACCAGGATTTCGGACGGCATCAGGTCGCCGCGCTTGTGGCGGGCGTTGGTGTCCTTGGCGGCCAGGTCGTAGTGGGTGTTTTCCTGAGACGCGGCCAGGTCCTCCAGCGCCTGGGCGATGTCGTTGCCGGGCGCCAGCTCGGGCAGCAGCTCGTCCAGCGTCAGCGACAGCAGGTCCGACTGGCGCACGCCGAAGAAGCGCTCGGCGGTGC
>DATHZW010000388.1:0-8862 GCA_035458405.1 Steroidobacteraceae bacterium
CCGCACACGAAGAGGCTCCGCGCCGCCCTGGTGGGCATCCAGCAGGGCGAGGTGCCGGACACCCACGGCTGGCTGCACCGTATCTGAGCGGCAGACGGTACCGCTTGCCGCCTTGCCGGGAGGAGTCATTTACTCCAGGCGTGCATTGTTTTCTGCGTTGGACGAGTAGACGACCATGAAGGACCGGACCCGGGTCATCCACCAGCCGTCCGTCGAGCTGCCGCCGGACAACTGGCCGCTGGTCGCGCCCATCTATCAGTCGGTCAAGTTCGAGATGGAGCGGATCGACGAGTCTCTGAAGGCCTTCCGCGGCGAGCGGCCGGGATTCTTCTACACCCGCACCTCGAACCCGACCAATCGGCAGCTCGAGGAGCAACTCGCGACCATGCAGGGCCGCGAGGACTGCATCGTGTCGGCCTCGGGCGTGGCGGCCATCAGCACCTGCCTGCTGTCCCTGTGCAAGGCGGGCGACCACATCCTCTGTTTCGTGGAGACCTATGGTCCCACCCGTTACCTGATCCGGCGCCTGCTCAGCAAGTTCGGCGTCGACTACACCATGCTGTCGCTGGAAGACGACGAGGGCATCGAACGGGTTCTCGCCGAGCGCCCGACGCGGCTGGTCTATTTCGAAAGCCCGACGAACCCGATCACACGGATCGCCGATATCGAGCGGATCTGTCGTGCCGCCCGCTCAGCCGGTGCGCTGTCGGTCATGGACAACACCTTCGCGGGGTTCCATAACCATGGCCAGTACGACGTCGACATCTTCCTGCACAGCCTGACCAAGTACGCCTCGGGTCACGGCGACGTCATGGGCGGGGCGATCATCGGCAGCCGCGAGCTGGTCGGCTCGATGCGCCGGGACGCCTCGTCGCTCGGTCCGGTGCTCGACCCGCATGCGGCGTTCCTGATCCTGCGCGGACTGAAGACCTATTTCCTGCGCTACGACGCCCAGGCGGCCTCGGCGATGAAGATCGCAGGCTGGCTCGAGGCGCAGCCGGCGGTCGCCCTCGTGCGCTACCCGGGCCTGCCTGGCCATCCTCGCCACGAGCTGGCGCGCCGGCAGATGAAGGAATTCGGCACCATGGTGACCTTCGACCTGAAGGGCGGCGCCGACGATGCGCGGGTGTTCGTCGAGGCGCTGGAGCTGTTCGCCGTCACCGCCAGCCTCGGGTCGGTTGAATCGCTGGTGATGCCGCCGCATTTCATGCAGCCGAGGGATTTCTCGGCCGAACAGGCGAGGATCAGCGGGATCACGTCCTCGACCGTGAGGCTGTCGATTGGCGCCGAGGACGCCGACGACCTGATCGCCGATCTGCAACAGGCGCTGGGCAGGATCCGGTCCTGAGAGGTGCCTGGCACCTCCTAGAAGCTGCTGGCAACCCGTACCCGGTGCGGGTGATAGGGCAGCACCTCGACCACGTCGCCCTTGGCGAGCCGTTCCTGTAGCTGACGCCACCAGTCCGCCTCGAGCACCTCGCTATGCTTGTCGAGGAACACCTGCTTCAGGTGCTGGTCGAAGCCCAGGAAATTGATGAAAGTCTCCGGGAATACGTCGTTGTCGGCGACGTAGAACCAGCTTTCCGCCCGCATCTCGTCCTCGTAGCTGGACGCCTGGGGCAGGTCGCGGAAGCGGCAGTCCGTCACCGCACACAGCTCGTCGTAGTCATAGAAAATGACCCGCCCGTGCCGGGTGACCCCGAAGTTCTTCAGCAGCAGATCGCCGGCGAAGATGTTGGTGTAGGCGAGATCCCGGATCGCCTGGCCGTATTCGATCACCGCCAGTTCCCCCTGTTCCTGGGTGGCGCTGCGCAGGTAGAGGTTCAGCGGTGTCATCTTCCGCTCGATGTAGACGTGATCGACGATGATGTCGTTGCCCTCGACGTGCGCGGTATTGGCGCACTCGCCCAGCAGTTCGTCCAGCACCTCCTGGTCGAAGCGCGCGCGCGGGAAGCGCACGCGCTTGAACTCCTGCGCGTCCACGAGCCGACCCGCGCGGTCGTGTTTGAACACGAGGTCGTACTTGGCCATGATCTCTTCACGCAACACGTTCTTCACCGCCGGGAACCGGTCGCGGATGACCTTGAAGACGACGTCGAAGGACTGCAGCGTGAAGCAGGCCATGACCATGCCCTTCTCGCCGGGGGCCATGACAAACTGGTCGTCGGTCTCGTCCAGGTGGCGAAAGATCTCGCGGAAGCGCTCGGTCTTGCCCTGCTTGGCTCGCCCGAGGACGGTGAACAGTTCCGAGACCGGCTTGCGCGGCATGATCGACTTCAGGAACAGCACCGCCTCGCCGACGCGCTCCAGGTCGACGTGGAAGTAGGAGCGGGTGAAGCTGAACAACACCGAGATGTCGCTCTCCTTCAGCATCACGGCGTCCACCAGCACGCCGCGCTCGCCGTTGCGGAAGGCGATCGTCAGCGGCAGCGTGTAGCCGTCGCCCTTGACCTTGCCGACGACGTAGGCGCGCGTCATCTGGTAGAAGACCGGCCGGATGACCTCGATCTCGCGGACCGGGCGACGCTCGCCGGTGCGTTGCAGGTGCGCCCGGATGTCGGTGACGACGTGCCCGACGCTGCCTTCGAAGTCGCGCCAGGGCGTGCGGAACCGGAAATCGGACAGCAGTTCCTCGATCAGCAGGTCCAGCGAGCCCCGATTGGAATAGCTGTTGCTGACCACCTGCGTGTTGATGCCGCGCAGCGGATCCAGGTCGAGGACGAAGAACTCGACCGCGGCGTTGACGCCGACCGTGCCGAACAGCCGCCGGGTGATCGAGCTGAAATAGGTCTTGAGGAATTCCGGGTCGGCCAGGTCGGTGATCTGGGTGGCGAAGCTTTCCTTGATCAGGCGCCAGAGCGGCACGTCATGGACGCGCTCGCCGAGCCTGCGCGTCAGGTCGCCGACGGCCCGGTTCACGCATTCGGTGTAGAGGTCGAGGCGCTCGACGACGTCGCGCTGGGTGCCGGCCCAGTCGAGGTTCTCGAAGCGCTCCGGCGCACGCCGGCTGATCGCGCGGAATTCCCGGTTGTAATAGGCGAATTCGTCGACGATGACCCTGGCGCAACGCTGCGCCAGGGTCACCTCGGCTGCGGGCGGGCCTTCGGCTCCCAAGGAAGGTGCGGGGGCTTCAGCCCATGTTCCGGATCAGGACATCGCCGAACTCGCTGCACTTGACCTCGGTCGCACCCTCCATGAGGCGCGCGAAGTCGTAGGTTACGACCTTCTCGCCGATGCTCTTGTCCATGGCACTGATGACGAGGTCCGCGGCCTCGGTCCAGCCCATGTAGCGCAGCATCATCTCGCCGGAGAGGATCACGGAACTCGGGTTGACCTTGTCGAGGTTGGCGTACTTCGGCGCGGTGCCGTGGGTCGCCTCGAATACGGCGTGGCCGGTCAGGTAATTGACGTTGCCGCCCGGCGCGATGCCGATGCCGCCGACCTGCGCGGCAAGCGCATCCGACAGGTAGTCACCGTTCAGGTTCATGGTGGCGATCACGTCGAACTCGTCGGGCCGCGTCAGCACCTGCTGCAGGGTGATGTCGGCGATGGCGTCCTTGACGAGGATCCTGCCGGCGGCGAGCGCAGCCTTCTGTTCCTCGTTGGCCGCCTTGTCGCCCCTGGCGGCGCGGGTCCGCTCCCACTGGTCCCAGGTGTAGGTCGAGTCCGCGTACTCCCTTTCGGCCAGCGCATAGGCCCAGTTCCGGAAGGCGCCTTCCGTGAACTTCATGATGTTGCCCTTGTGGACGATCGTCAGGCTCTTGCGCTTGTTGTCGATGGCGTACTGGATCGCCGAGCGGATCAGGCGCTCGGTACCCTCACGCGAAATCGGCTTGACGCCGATGCCGCAGGATTCCGGGAAGCGGATCTTGCCGTAGTGTTTCGGGAAGGCCTGCTTGAAGAGTTCCATGAACTTCTTGTTTTCCGCGGAGTCCGCCTCGAACTCGATGCCCGCGTAGATGTCCTCCGTGTTCTCACGGAAGATGACCATGTCGACCTTCTCGGGAGCGCGTACCGGGGAGGGCACGCCGACGAACCAGCGAACCGGGCGCAGGCAGACGTACAGGTCGAGCATCTGGCGGAGCGCGACGTTCAGCGAGCGGATGCCACCACCGATCGGCGTGGTCAACGGGCCCTTGATCGAGACCAGGTACTCGCGGCAGGCAGCAACCGTTTCCTCGGGCAGCCAGGTGTTCATCAGGTTGTTGGCCTTCTCGCCGGCATAGACCTCCATCCAGGAAATCCTGCGCTTGCCGCCATAGGCCTTGTCGACGGCGGCGTCGAGCACGCGCACGCTCGCGCGCCAGATGTCGGCTCCCGTGCCGTCGCCTTCGATGAAGGGGATGATCGGGTGGTCGGGGACGGCCAGCTTGCCGTTCCTGATGGTGATCTTCTCGCCCGTTGCGGGGGGCGTGATCTTTACGGTGGTCATGGATCGAGAACTCCTGAAGTGCCCGGATGTCGTTGTTCGGTAAAGGATGTTGCGGGATTTAAACGACGAATTTTAGCACACCGGCCGGAGTCCCGAGGGGCCGGCGGCGGCGCGGACACCGTGGATTTCCACTACTTTCACGGCACTGGGTTTGACGGCGGTCGCCGGCCGGAGTAGCGTGATCGCCCGATGTGCCACCCGAGCCGAATTGCATGAGCCTGCTTGCCAGAATGCGGCGAAGCCAGGGTACCTGCGGCCGGGCACTGGTGGCCCTGTTCGCGATCAGCTGGATGGGGCTGGTGGTGCAGCCGTGCGTGGCCGGGGTGGGCCAGGATCATGCGGGCGCCGCTGGTCACCAGATGCCCGCCGCTCACGGTGATCCGGGCTGTCCTCATTGCCCACCGGCGCCCGCCGAAGACGATGCCTGCGGCACCGGCAGCGCGTTGAACTGCGACGGCGTGGACGTTCCGGCCCCGCCGGCCAAGGTGGCCGATGCGCCGCATTGGGACGCCTGCGCGGCCATCGACCTTCCATCCGTTGCCTCGCTTTCCTCAAGTTCGAACGGGGTTAGAGCACCCAGGGCCGCGCCCGCCGTCTGGCGTCCGCCGTCGGCCTCGGTTCAACAGCGTTTCTGCACCTTCCTGAAATAGCCGTTCCTGTCCGATTCGTCTGGGTGACGTTTCTGCAGGAGATGGCATGCGTATTGGTTTCGACCGTGGGGCGGGTCCGACAGCCCTGACAATCCTGATGCTTGGCTTCGCCGGGGCGGCGCCGCCGGCCGCGGCCGGGCCGTTGACCCTGGACGACGCCCAGCGGATTGCAGTGGAGCGGGACGCGGGACGGTTCGCGCTGGAAAGCGAGTCTTCGGCCATGCGGGACATGGCGGTGTCGGCCGGCCAGCTGCCCGATCCCGAGGCGCGGGCCGGCGCCGTCAATGTGCCGACGGACTCCTTTGCGCTCGACGCCGTCGACATGACCATGCTCGAGATCGGCGTGATGCAACGCTTCCCGGCCGGCCGCACACGCGAGCTTTCGCGCTCCGGGTTCGAGAGTCGGGCACTCGGTGCCGATGCCGAGGTGCGGGAGCGGGGGCGGCGGGTCCGGCTCGAGGTGGAGCGCAGCTGGCGGGAACTCGACTACCTCGACCAGTCCCTGGCGCTGCTCCAGGACGAGGCGACGTGGGTGGCGTCACTGGTGGACGGCACCGAGGCGGCCTACGCCGCCGGCGACGGCGCCCAGCTTGAGTTGCTCGACGCGCGCCTGATGGCGTTGGAGATCGAGGAGCGGCAGATCGACGTCGAGCGCGAAAGGGACATGGCGCGCGCGGAGCTGTCCCGCTGGATCGGTGACGCGGCGCTCGGTGAGCGCGCCGCCACCGCAGCGGCACCAGATGACCTTGCGCCCCTTGAAACCCTGCTCGAGCGGCTGGGCCGCCATCCCATGCTGCAGTCCCTCGATCATGCGCACGATGTCGCCATGAACGAAGCGGATCTCGCGGGCGAGCGCTACAAGCCCTCGTTTGGCGTGGATCTGTCCTACGGGTTCAGGCAGGGCCGCATGGATGGCGCTTCGCGGCCGGACCTGCTGACCGCCATGCTGACCTTCGACGTTCCGCTCTTCACCCGGGACCGACAGGACCGTGAAGCCAGCGCCGCCAGGGCGAAAGCCCGCGCCGCCGATTCCAGGCGGACCGACATCGCCCGCGAGCTCGAGGCCCGGCTCAGGGCGGAACATTCACGCGCCCTTCGCCTGGGGTCGATGGTCCAGCTGTACGAATCCCGGATCCAGCGCCTCGCGGACGTCTCGGTCGAGTCGGCGCTGGCCAGCTATCGCTCGAGCGAAGGGTCGCTGTCCGACGTGATCGCCACCCAGAGGCGCGTGCTCGACGTGCGCGACCGACTGGCAAAGGCGCGCAAGGATCGAGCCGTCGCCATCGCCGAGATCAACTACCTGGCCGGAGACCTGCCATGAACCATTCCCATCTCGCGGCCGTAACCCTGGTCGCGCTGTCCCTGCTGCTGGGTGCCTGCGACAAGGCGCCGCCGCCGGGGGCGCCCCAAGCGTCACTTGACCATGCCGCCAGGCACCTCGACCCCGGCTACCAGTGCCCGATGCACCCGGAGGTGACTTCCAGTGAGCCGGGGAAGTGCCCGATCTGCGGCATGGATCTGGTGCCGGTCAAGCCTGCCCAGGCACTGCCCGCGCCCGAGCTGCAGCCGCAGGAGCGGAAGCTGCTCTATTACCGCCATCCCCACAACCCGGCGGTGACCTCGCCGGTCCCGCGCAAGGACGAGATGGGGATGGACTATGTCGCGGTCTACGGCGAGGGTGGCGCCGACGAGAGCGACGCCATCCAGCTGTCCTCAGCCATGGTCAACAACCTGGGCGTTCGCACGGTCGCGGCGCGCACGGGACAGCTCGGCGCCAGCATCCAGACCGTGGGGACCCTGGCCTACGACGAGCGCGGCCGGATCGAGGTCCGCGTGCGAGCCGAGGGCTACGTCGAGCGCCTGTCGGTCAGGGCCGAGGGCGAGCCGGTCAGCCGCGGGCAGGCGCTCTTTTCCGTGTTTTCTCCGAAGCTGGCCGCCGCCCAGCGAGAGTACCTGCATGCCCTGTCGCTCGGCGACCCGGCCCTGACGGATGCGTCGGCCGGCCGACTGCGGGCACTCGGACTCGACAGCGCGGCCATCGACCGGCTCGACAGGACCGGCAAGGCCGCGGATCGCGTGACCTATTACGCACCCGAGGACGGCGTGGTGACGATGCTCGGCGTCCGCGAGGGCGCGCTGGCGGAGCCCGGGATGAGCGCCATCACCCTGGTCCCGATCTCGCGGCTGTGGGTCGTCGCCGAGGTTCCGGAGGCCGACGCCGCGCGCGTCCACGAAGGTGCGGCTGCGACGCTCTCGTTCCCGGCGCTGCCGGGACAGCGCGTCGAGGCGCGCGTGCTGGAGCTGTTGCCGCAACTGAACGAGGCGACGCGGACGCTGCAGGCCCGGCTCGAGCTGGACAACGCGGGACGCAGGCTGGCGGCGGGGATGCTGGCGGACGTGACGATAGAGGGCAGCGCCGGCAGCGAGACGCTGATCGTGCCAACCGAGGCCCTGATCCGCACCGGGCGCGCGCAACGCGTGATCATCGCCCTTGGAAATGGCCGCTTCGTAGCGCGCGACGTGGAATCCGGAAGGGAAAGCGGCGAAGAGATCGAGATCCTGAGCGGCCTCGCGCCCGGCGAGCAGGTCGTCGTCTCGGGACAGTTCATGATCGACTCGGAGTCCCAGGTTCGCTCGAGCCTGCGCCGTTACGACGATCCGCAGGCCCGACTGGACCACGCGGACCATGATCGTGAACCCCTGCCGGAGCCGGCAAATGATTGAAGCGGTCATTCGGGCATCGCTCGGCAACCGGGGGCTGGTGTTGCTGCTGGCCGCGCTGCTGACCGCAGCCGGCGCCTGGGCGATGCTGCACACGTCGGTCGACGCCATACCGGACCTGTCTGACGTCCAGGTCATCGTGCGCACCCCGTATCCGGGCCAGTCGCCACGCGTGGTCGAGGACCAGGTGACCTACCCGCTGACGACGGCGCTGATGTCCGTGCCGGGTGCGACCACCGTCCGCGGTTACTCGTTCTTCGGCGACTCGTTCGTCTATGTGCTGTTCGAGGACGGCACCGACCTCTACTGGGCGCGCTCGCGGGTCCTGGAGTACCTCAGCCAGGCGGCGCCGCGGCTGCCCGACGGCATCAGTCCCGCGCTGGGTCCGGACGCCACGGGTGTCGGCTGGATCTATCAGTACGCCCTGGTGGACAGGAGCGGTCGCCACGACCTGGCGCAACTGCGCAGCCTGCAGGACTGGTTCCTGAAGTTCGAGCTGCAGGCCGTGCCGGGTGTCGCGGAAGTCGCGACCGTCGGCGGAATGGTCCGGCAGTACCAGGTGGTCGTCGATCCCATCCGGCTGCGTGGCCAGGGCCTGACGCTGGCCGACATCGAGATGGCGGTCGAACGCGGCAACTCGGAGGCGGGCGGCTCGGTGGTCGAGTTGGCGGAGGCCGAATACATGGTCCGTGCCTCCGGCTACATCAAGGGGATCGAAGATCTTCGCAGCCTGCCCCTGAAAGTCGTCGGCAGCGTGCCGGTCCTGCTGGGCGACGTGGCCGATGTCCGTGTCGGTCCGGAAATGCGGCGCGGCATCGCCGAACTCGATGGCGACGGCGAAGTGGCGGGTGGCATCGTCGTCATGCGTAGCGGCGAGAATGCACGGGAGACGATTCGTCGGGTCCGCACGCGGCTCGACGAGCTCGCGACCGGCTTGCCCGAAGGCGTGGAGGTCGTCGAGACCTACGATCGATCGGCGCTGATCGAGCGAGCCGTCCAAAATCTCGGCAGCAAGCTGGTCGAGGAGTTCGTCGTAGTGGTGCTGGTCTGCGCCGTGTT
>DATHZW010000389.1:0-19639 GCA_035458405.1 Steroidobacteraceae bacterium
CCTGCAGGAGGCCGGCGACGCGCCGCGGCTGCGCCACGACGGGTCGAGTGCGCCCACCGACGAGGTGATGCGCGACGGGGGCCAACTGGCGCTCGAGCTCGGCTTCGACCCGGCGGTCGTCGCCGAGCTGCAGCGTCGTGGACACCGCATCAAGGCCGACCGCGGCGACTTCGGCGGCTACCAGGCGATCCGCCGCGATCCGGACAACGGCGCCTATGCGGGTGCCTCAGAGTCGCGCAAGGACGGCCACGCAGCCGGTTACTGAGCCCGGCAGCCGGGACGGCCCGCGCATTTCATCCAGCGCATCGTCAGCGGCCGCGCCGGCGAAACGAGCGAGCTGCCCGGGGGTCGCGTCACCCGGTCAGTGGTGGTGCCCGGCCTGTGGGGTGCTGGTCGCCGCCATCACGCGCGCCTCGACGCGCCGGACGCCCGCCCGTTCGAAGTTCATGACCAGGGTCAGGCTCTGGCCTTCCGCCAGTGGCGACTTCAGCCCGATCAGCATCACGTGGGTCCCGCCGGGTTCGAACACGATGCGTTCGCCGGCCCCCACCTGCAGCGGGTCGACGCGGCGCATCATCGCCAGGTCGCCTTCGTGGACGGTGGTGTGCACCTCGGCACTCCCGGCGCGGTCGGTGGAGATCGCCAGCAACCTGTCGGCCTCGCCGGCCGTGTTGTCGATGACGAGGTAGACGGCGGCGACCGGCGTGCCGGGTGGCGTGGCGCGCGCCCAGGCGCCGGCCACCGAGAGGCCCGATGGCGTGCCGGCCGAGGCCGCGCATATCGCCGCCGACCCGGCGACCGCTGAGAGGATGGCTGTCAGTGACCGCATGAACGACTCCCCGGGATGTCCTGCCGGCGGGCCTGGGCTCATGCCCGCCGGCGCGCGGGCGCGCCGGTCCGCGCCAGCATCGGCGCCAGGTAAAGGCCCGTATAACTCTGCTTGGACCGGGCGACCTGCTCCGGCGTGCCCTCGGCGATGACGCGGCCGCCGCCGTCGCCGCCCTCGGGCCCGAGGTCGACGATCCAGTCCGCGGTCTTGATGACATCGAGGTTGTGCTCGATGACGACGACGGTGTTGCCTTCGTCACGCAGGCGGTGCAGCACGCCGAGCAGTTGCTCGACGTCGTGGAAGTGCAGGCCGGTGGTCGGTTCGTCGAGGATGTACAGGGTGCGGCCCGTCGATCGCTTCGACAGTTCCTTGGCGAGCTTGACGCGCTGCGCCTCGCCGCCGGACAGGGTCGTCGCGTTCTGGCCGAGCCGGAGATAGGAAAGGCCGACGTCCATCAGGGTCCGGAGCTTGCCCGCGACCACCGGGACCGCATGGAAGAAGCCGAGGGCGTCCTCGACGGTCATGTCGAGCACCTCGTGGATGCTGCGGCCCTTGTAGTGGACCTCCAGCGTCTCGCGGTTGTAGCGCTTGCCCTTGCAGACGTCGCAGGGAACGTAGACGTCCGGCAGGAAGTGCATCTCGACCTTGAGCACGCCGTCGCCCTGGCAGGCCTCGCAGCGGCCGCCCTTGACGTTGAAGCTGAAGCGGCCCGGCTTGTAGCCCCGCGAGCGCGATTCGGGTGTCGCGGCAAACAGCTCGCGGATCGGCGTGAACAGCCCGGTATAGGTCGCCGGGTTGGATCGCGGGGTGCGGCCGATGGGGCTCTGGTCGATGTCGATCACGCGGTCCACCTGCTCGAGTCCCTCGACGCCATCGCAGGGCGCTGAATCGTAGGACGCGTCGTTGAGGTGCTCCGCTACCCGCCGGTAGAGCGTGTCGTTGACCAGCGTGGACTTGCCGGAGCCGGAGACGCCGGTCACGCAGGTCATCAGGCCGAGCGGGAAGTCGACCGTCACCTGCTGCAGGTTGTTGCCGCTGGCGCCGACGACGCGCAGAAAGCGCTTGCGGTCGCGGGGGTGCCGGGTCACCGGCACCGCGATGCGGCGCCGGCCGGAGAGGTACTGGCCGGTGACGGAGTCCTCGTGCGACTCGACCTCGGCGGGCGTGCCCTGGGCCACGACGCGTCCGCCATGCACCCCCGCGCCGGGCCCGAGGTCGACGACATGGTCCGCCTGGCGAATCGCATCCTCGTCGTGCTCGACGACTATCACGGTGTTGCCGAGGTCGCGCAGGCGGTGCAGCGTGTCGAGCAGCCGCTGGTTGTCCCGTTGGTGCAGGCCGATCGACGGCTCGTCGAGGATGTACATCACGCCGACCAGGCCCGAGCCGATCTGGCTGGCCAGCCGGATGCGCTGGGCCTCGCCGCCCGACAGGGTCTCCGCGCTGCGATCGAGCGTCAGGTAGTCGAGCCCCACGTCGACGAGGAAGCCGAGGCGGTCGCCGATTTCCTTGACCACCTTGGCGGCGATCTCGCCGCGCCAACCCGCGAGCCGCATTTCCCCGAAGAAAGCCTGGGCGCGGCCGACCGACATCGCGGAAATCCCGGGCAGGCTGCTGCCGCCGACGAAGACGTTGCGTGCGGACCGGGTCAGGCGCGTGCCCTCGCACTCCGGGCAGGTCCGCGTGCCGAGATAGCGCGACAGCTCCTCGCGCACCGAAAGGGACTCGGTCTCGCGGTAGCGTCGCTCGAGGTTGTTGATGACGCCCTCGAAGCGGTGCTTGCGCCTGGTCGTCCGGCCGCGCGAGTCGAAGTAGCGGAACTCGATCTCGGCATCGCCGCTGCCGTACATCAGCACGTCGCGCGACTGCTGCGGCAGCTGCTCCCACGGCGCCTCGGGATCGAATCCGTAGTGCTGCGCCAGCGCCAGGACCATCTGGTAATAGTAGGCGTTGCGCCGGTCCCAACCGCGCACCGCGCCGCCGGCGAGCGACAGCGTGGGTTGCGAAACCACCCGGGCCGGGTCGAAGAACTGCTTGACGCCGAGGCCGTCGCAGGCCGGGCACGCGCCTGCCGGGTTGTTGAACGAAAACAGCCTCGGCTCGAGCTCCGACAGCGAGTAGCCGCAGACGGTGCAGGCGAACTTGTCGGAGAAGACCATTTCCTCGCGGCCGGGCTCCTCGAGGAAGGCCACCCGCGCCACGCCCTCGCCGAGCCTGAGCGCCGTCTCGAAGGACTCCGCGAGGCGCTGCCCCAGGTCCGGGCGCACCTTGAAACGGTCGACGACGGCTTCGACCGTGTGCTTCCGCCTGAGGTCCAGCTTCGGCGGGTCGTCGAGTTCGGTCAGCTTGCCGTCGACCCGGGCGCGGATGAAGCCGCGGCCGCGCAGCTCCTCGAAGACCTGCAGGTGCTCGCCCTTGCGGTCCTTGACCACCGGCGCGAGCAAGGCCAGCGGCGTACCCTCGGGCAGGCGCAGGACCTGGTCCACCATCTGGCTGACGGTCTGCGCGGACAGGTCCATGCCATGGTCCGGGCAGCGCGGGATGCCCGCCCGCGCGTAGAGCAGTCGCAGGTAGTCGTAGATCTCGGTGACGGTCCCGACGGTGGAGCGCGGATTGTGCGAGGTCGACTTCTGCTCGATCGAGATGGCCGGCGACAGGCCCTCGATCGAGTCGATGTCCGGCTTTTCCATCATCGACAGGAACTGCCGCGCATAGGCCGAGAGCGACTCGACGTAGCGCCGCTGCCCCTCTGCGTAGATGGTGTCGAAGGCGAGCGACGACTTGCCCGAGCCCGACAGGCCGGTGAACACGATCAGCCGGTCGCGCGGGAGGTCGAGGTCGATTCCCTGCAGGTTGTGCGTGCGTGCGCCGCGTATGCGTATGGTCTGGAGGCTCATGTATGTCCGCTGCCCGGCACGGCCTGCCGAGGTGAGCCCCATAGAATACCCGCCGACTCGCGGCTGCGGCAAAGCCCTTGTCAATCAGCGCCCAGCGGCCGCCGGCGACCGCCGGACCGGCGTCCCGACGCAAATGTGCATGTTTCCGGCCGATTAGCCCCGGTGTCGCCGGGCCCGCCGGCAGACTAGAATAGGGGGCACAAGAGAGCCGGGACCGGGCCGCGGACCCGGCCTGCAAACGCATCCAGATCGAGGTGAATTCCATGGCACGAGGCATCAACAAGGTCATCCTGGTCGGCAACCTCGGACAGGATCCGCAGAGCCGCGCCATGCCCAGCGGCAAGGCCGTCGTCAACCTGCGGATCGCCACGACCGACCAGTGGCGCGACAAGCAGACTGGCGAGAACAAGGAAAATACCGAGTGGCATACGGTCGTCATGTTCGACCGACTGGCCGAGATCGCCGCCGAGTACCTGCGCAAGGGCTCGCAGGTCTACATCGAAGGCAGGCTGCGGACCCGCAAGTGGCAGGACAAGGAAGGCAACGACCGGTACTCGACCGAGGTTGTCGCCAACGACATGCAGATGCTCGGCGGGCGTGGTGGTGGCGGTGGCGGCGGCGGTGGCGGCGGCGGTGGCAGCTACGAGCGTGAGCCCACACCGCGTTCGGGCGGCGGCGCGACCGGCGGCTCCGCCGGCGGTGGCGCGAGCGGCGGCCGGGACGATTTCGACGACGATATTCCGTTCTGACCCTCGCCGCCGGGGCGTCCGCCGGCCCCGGAGGCGCCTGATTATGTGATCTCGTCCACAGCCTTGATCATTGGGGCTGCGCACCCGCGCTCCGCGTGGGTAAGGTGCCCATATCCGCCAAATGGATGCACCGGCCACGGCCGGAATCCGGGGTATCGGGCTTGACTGATTTCCAGAAAGCGACCACAGCAACGTTCCGGCCGTCACTGAGGCCCTGGTTGCTTGATTGGGGCGGGGCCGTCGCGCTCGGCGCGTGCGTGCTTGCGGGCCTCGTCGCGTTCGGGGGTGGCCACCTCGCCGTCGCAGCCTTCGGGCCCGGCCTGGCCGCCAGCCTGGTCCTGGGCCTGGCCCTACTCGCCGGCTGCCTGACCGGATGGCGTACCGGCGCCAGCCTGGACCTGTCGCGCCCGCGCCGGTGGGCCTGGCGGCTGGTCGCCGCGGGACTGGCCACGGTCCTGGTGGCCCAGCTTGCCGCCGCCGCGCTCGACTTCGCCGGGCTGATGGCGCCCGCCCGCCGGGCCGGGCTCTTCAGGATCGGGTTCTACCCGCTGGTCGCGATCGCCTGCATCCTGCTCATCCGGTCGAATCGCCAGGGCACCCCACGGGTCCGCTTCTGGCTGGACTCGCTGGCGGTTTCCCTCTCTTTCGGCGCCATGCTCTGGTTCTTCCTGCTCGATCCGATGCTGAGCGAGGCGGGGCCGGCGGCTGCGTTGGCCATCGGCCCGGCGCTCTACACGCTGCTTGACGCGACCGCGTTCCTGCTGGCCGCCCTGGTGCTGCTGGGACGCCCCGGCCACGCGCGTTCGCCGGCGGCCGCCTGGCTGGCCGCCGGGCTCGCCACCCTGCTCGCCGCGGACGTGGCAGCTGCCGGTGCGGGGAGCGCGGGCGATCTCGTGCTGCTGTCGAAGGACGGCCTGTCCGTCGTGGCCTACGCGCTCTTTGCCGTGGCGGCCCATGCGGACCGCGTCCATGTGGAAACGGCCGCGGGTGCGGCGCCGGCTGCCGTGCGATCCGGGGACGACGTCAGCTTCCTGCCGTACTCCGTGCTGCTGCTCGCCATGGCCGCGCTGATCTACCACCAGACGCTCGACTGGCGCGAGGCGCCAGGCACGCTGGCCGTCGTGGTGTGCGTCGTGGGCATCCTGGTCCTGCTGCGCCAGACGCTGGCGACGCGCGAAATCGCCGACACGGAGGCCCAGGTCGCCAAGCGCGCGGCCGAGGAGCGTTTCGCCTCGCTCGTGCGCAACTCATCGGACGTCATCGCCATCGCCGGCGACGACGGCCGCCTGCTGTACCTGACGCCCTCGGCGGAGCGCGTATTCGGCCTGTATGCCGAGG
This sequence comes from Steroidobacteraceae bacterium, assembly GCA_035458405.1. Classification (GTDB taxonomy): domain Bacteria; phylum Pseudomonadota; class Gammaproteobacteria; order Steroidobacterales; family Steroidobacteraceae; genus SG8-30. The sequence goes on from DATHZW010000389.1 coordinate 5,814, forward strand.
ACCTGGTTGGTCGACAGGTGGCGGACCTCGTCGCCGTCGAGGACCGTGGCCGGCTGCACGCGTTCTTCGTCCAGCTGGCGTCGGCCAGCCGCACGAGCACCACCATCGAGTTGCGGATCCCACGTGGCAAGAATCGCTTCCGGACGGTCGAAGTCGTGGGCACCAACCTCATGCACGAGCCCCATGTCTCCGGCCACGTGCTCAACATCCGCGACGTCACCGACCGTCGGGCGCTCGAGGACCAGTTGAAGCGGCTTGCGCTGCACGATCCATTGACCCTGCTCGCCAATCGCGCGTTGTTCCGCAACCGGGTCGAGCATGCGCTCGCCGTCTCAAAGCGCCGCGACAGCCGTGTCGCGACGCTGTTCGTGGACCTCGATAACTTCAAGAAGATCAACGACAGCCTCGGGCATGGCGAGGGCGACCGTGTGTTGCGGACGACGGCGCAGCGACTGTCGAAGTGCATGCGCGCGGTCGACACGGTCGCGCGCCTGGGCGGCGACGAATTCGCGGTGCTGATCGAGGATGCGGCCTCGGAAGAGCAGGTCGTCGAGGTCGCCGGACGCATCGTCGAGGCGCTCAAGGAGCCTTTCGTTTTCGCCGGGTCAAGCCTGCGCGTCGCGGCCAGCGTGGGTGTCGCCTTCGCCGAGCCCGGCGAGGGCGTGGAAGAGGTGCTGCGCAATGCCGACGTCGCCATGTACCGCGCCAAGGCGCAGGGCAAGAGCCGCTACTGCATATTCCAGCCGCAGATGCAGGAGGCGGTCCGCGATCGCCTCAGGATCGAGGCGGACCTGACCCGCGCGATCCACAAGAACGAGCTGCGGCTGCTGTTCCAGCCCATCGTCGACCTGGAATCGGGCTACCTGCTCGGTGTCGAGGCGCTGGTTCGCTGGCAGCATCCGGACCGCGGCCTGATCGCGCCGGCGGAGTTCATCGGCGTCGCCGAGGAAACCGGACAGGTGGTCGGCCTCGGCCGCTGGGTGCTCTACGAGGCCTGTAACCAGGTCCGCGCGTGGCAGGACCGCATGCCCCTCGGCAAGCAGCTGCGCGTCGCCGTCAACGTCTCGAGCCAGCAGCTGCAGGGCGCGGACCTGGTTGCCGAAGTGACCGCGGTGCTGCAACAGACCGGGCTCGACCCGGGCTGCCTCGTGATCGAGATGACCGAGAGCGTGGTGATGCAGGACACCGAGGCGACCTTCGCGAAGCTCAGCAGGCTCAAGCGGCTGGGCGTCCGCATCGCGATCGACGATTTCGGCACCGGCTACTCCTCGCTGTCCTACCTCCACCGGTTCCCCATCGACATCCTCAAGATCGACCGCTCCTTCGTGCAACGGCTCGGCGAGGAAAGGGACGGGACCGAACTGGCGCGCGCGATCATCTCGCTCGGCGACACCCTCGGGCTCGAGGTGGTGGCGGAAGGCATCGAGTTCGAGCACCAGCTGCGCCAGCTGATCGACCTGGGCTGCGTGGCCGGCCAGGGCTACTACTACTCGAAGCCGGCGCTGCTGCGGGAGATCGAGTACTCGCACCAGGCCAAGCTCCGCGAGGCCTTTATCCGGGATCTGCCGCCCAAGGCGGACGCAAGCGCGACGGGACGCTTCCTGCTGCCGGTGTTCGAGGACCTGCCAGTCGATCTTTCGGCAACGGGCACTTTTGGCCGCTGACCCCGAATATCCTTTGTATTCAATCGGATAGGCCCTGACCGGGCGCGGGATGCTGCTGCCAGAACCCTTCAATCGCGCCCGCAAAACAGCTACCCTAACGGCCCTTTATCCACCGGACCCGCGATCCGTCATGGCCGGTCGGCTCTACATCACGACCTTTGGCTGCCAGATGAACGAGTACGACTCCGCCCGCATGGTGGACGTGCTGCGTGAATCGCAGGGCCTCGAGTTGACCGACGACCCGGCGGCGGCGGACGTCGTGCTGCTGAACACCTGCTCGGTCCGCGAGAAGGCGCAGGAGAAGGTCTTCTCCCACCTGGGGCAGTGGCGTCTGCTCAAGGAGCAGAAGCCCGGGCTGGTCATCGGCGTGGGCGGTTGCGTGGCGAGCCAGGAGGGAGAGGGCCTGCTCGAGCGCGCGCCTTTCGTCGACCTGGTGTTCGGGCCGCAGACCATCCATCGGCTGCCCGGGATGATCGCCGGACTGCGCGACACCGGCCGCCCGCAGGTGGACGTGTCGTTTCCGGAGATCGAGAAATTCGATCGCCTGCCCGAACCGCGGGCCGACGGCGCCACGGCCTTCGTGTCGATCATGGAGGGCTGCAGCAAGTTCTGCAGCTTCTGCGTCGTCCCTTACACGCGCGGCCAGGAGATGAGCCGGCCCTTCGCCCAGGTGATGTCCGAGGTCGAGTCGCTCGCCGCCCAGGGCGTGCGTGAAGTGATGCTGCTCGGCCAGAACGTCAACGCCTACGCCGGGCCGATGGACAATGGCCCGGACTGCGACCTGGCGACGCTGATCCGTTTCGTGGCGCGGGTAGAGGGCATCGAGCGCATCCGCTTCACCACGTCGCATCCGGTCGAATTCACCGATGCGCTGATCGAAGCCTATGCCCAGGTGCCGAAGCTCGCGAGTTACCTGCACCTGCCGGTCCAGAGCGGGTCCGACCGCATCCTGTCGCTGATGAAACGCGGCTACACGTCGCTCGAGTACAAGCAGAAGATCCGCAGGCTGCAGGCGGCCAGGCCGGGGATCAGCATTTCCTCCGATTTCATCGTCGGTTTCCCGGGCGAGACGGACCGTGATTTCGAGCAGACGATGAACCTGATCGGCGAGGTCGGCTTCGACCAGTCCTTCAGCTTCATCTACAGCCGACGGCCCGGCACGCCCGCAGCATCCCTGCCCGACGACGTGCCGCGCGAGGTCAAACAGCAGCGGCTGGCGATCCTGCAGCGTCGCATCGACCAGCAGGCGCAGGAGGTCAGCCGTCGCATGGTCGGCACCGTGCAGCGCGTGCTGGTGGAGAGACCCTCGAAGAAGAACCCCGACCAGCTTGCGGGTCGGACCGAGAACATGCGCTGGGTCAATTTCGACGGCCAGGCGTCGCTGCTCAACGGCTTCGTCGACCTGCTGATCACCGAGGCGCTGCCGAACTCGCTGCGCGGCCGCCTGGTCGCCACGGCGGACGGGTTGCCCGCGGCACGCAGCGCATGAGCCCCGCTTGAGCACCGACTCAACCCGTGACGTGTCCTTCGAGGGCGCCGGCAACGAGCGCCTCGCCGCCGTGTGCGGTCCGCTCGACGAACACCTGCGGCAGATCGAGGAGCGGCTGGACGTGGAAATCCGCCGGCGCGGCGGGCGCTTCTCGGTGGTTGGAGAGAAGTCCGAGGCGGGCGCGACCGTGTTGAACGCGCTCTATGGACGCTCGGCAGAGGGGCCGGTCACGCCCGAGGACGTGCACCTGGCAATCCAGGAAGCGGGCATGGAATCCACCGGCCCGACGGACGTGCTTTCGGTCCATACGCACCGCGGCCTGATCCGCGGGCGCGGGCCGAACCAGGTGAAGTACCTGCAGAACATGCACGAGTACGATCTGACCTTCGGCATCGGGCCGGCCGGCACCGGCAAGACCTACCTCGCCGTGGCCTGCGCGGTCGAGGCGCTGCAGCGCGACGCGGTCCGCCGCATCGTGCTGGTACGGCCGGCGGTCGAGGCCGGCGAGCGGCTCGGGTTCCTGCCGGGAGACATGGCCCAGAAGGTGGACCCCTACCTGCGGCCCATGTACGACGCGCTCTACGAGATGATCGGCTTCGAGCGGGTCGCCCGGCTGATAGAAAGGAACGTCATCGAGGTGGCCCCGCTGGCCTTCATGCGCGGCCGTACGCTCAACGAGTCGTTCATCATCCTGGACGAGGCGCAGAACACGACCGTCGAGCAGATGAAGATGTTCCTGACGCGCATCGGCTTCGGATCCCGCGCCGTGGTCACCGGCGACATCACCCAGACCGACCTGCCGGCGCACCGCCAGTCCGGCCTGCGCCAGGCCATGGACGTTCTCGGCAGCGTGCCCGGCATCGCCTTCAGCCATTTCACGGCCCGCGACGTCGTGCGGCACGCGCTGGTCGCCAGGATCGTCGAGGCCTACGAGCGCAGCGCCGGGCCGGAGCAGGCCCCATGACCGTCGTGGTGGACGTGCAGTACGGCACGCGGCGGCCCTGGGCGCCGGCGGTGCCGAGCTTGCGGCGCGGGGCTGCCGCGGCCTCGATCGCGGCGCCGCGCCGTGCCAGGCTGGGCATCCGGATCGTGGACTCGGCCGAGAGCCGACGGCTCAACAGGACCTACCGCGGCAAGGACAAGGCGACCAACGTCCTGTCCTTTGGCGGCCCGGGCGGCCAGCCACCGGGGGACGAGGGTTTCCTCGGCGACCTGGTGATCTGCGCCCCGGTCGTCGCGCGGGAAGCGCGTGCACAGGGCAAGCCCCGGCGCGCACACTGGGCGCATATGGTCGTGCACGGTACCCTGCACCTGCTCGGCCTGGACCATGCGGGTGCCCGCGAGGCGCGCCGGATGGAGAAGACGGAAACCGAGATTCTCGCGGGGCTCGGTTACGGGAATCCTTACGAGGTCGCCAGGCGATGACGGACGACGGGGTCAGGACGAGCTGGTTGAGGCGGCTGGTGGGCGGCGGCGAGCCGCGCGACCGCGCCGAGCTGGTCGAGGAACTGCGCGAGGCGGGCCGCCGCGGGCTGATCGAGGCCGACGCGCTGTCGATGATCGAGGGTGTGCTGGAAGTCGCCGACCTGCAGGTCAGGGACATCATGGTGCCGCGTTCGCAGATGGTCGTCCTCGACCGCGAGGACCCGCCCGAGAAGCTGCTGCCGGTGATCGTCGAGTCCGGGCATTCGCGGTTCCCGGTCATCGGCGAGGACAGGGACCAGGTCGTGGGAATCCTGCTGGCCAAGGACCTGCTGCGCTACTTCGGCGAGGGGGGCAGCGCCGAGTTCGACATGCGCGAAGTGCTGAGGCCGGCGGTCTTCGTGCCGGAGAGCAAGCGGCTCAATGTCCTGCTCAAGGAATTCCGCGTGAGCCGCAATCACATGGCCGTCGTGGTCGACGAGTATGGCGGGGTGTCGGGCCTGGTGACCATCGAGGACGTGATCGAGGAAATTGTCGGCGACATCGCCGACGAGTACGACATCGAGGAAGACCAGACGATCCGGCGCGATGCCGAGCGGCAGTTCACCGTGCACGCACTGGCGCGAATCGAGGACTTCAACGAGTTCTTCGGTACCCGGTTCAGCGACGAGGAATTCGACACGATCGGCGGCCTGGTGATGCACCAGTTCGGGCGGCTGCCCAAGCGCGGCGAGGCGGTGACGATCGACGGCTTCGATTTCAAGGTGCTGCGCTCCGACCGCCGGCGCATCGACCTGCTGCGGGTCACGAGCCCAAGCGACGTGCCGCCGGCCGCAGCCGCGGACTGATCGCCGTGCCGTCGGCAGCCCTGGCAGCGTTGGCGAGACGCTACGGCGCCTGGATCGCCTTTGCCGCGGGGGCGGCCTGTTCGCTGGCGTTCGCGCCCGCCGAGCTCTTGCCGCTGGTGGTCGCCTGCCCGGCGATCCTTTTCCTGCTCTGGGACGAGGCGACGCCGCGCCGGGCGGCCTGGCTGGGGTTCTGCTATGCCGCGGGCCTGTTCCTGTCCGGCACCTACTGGATCTACACCGCGGTCCACGTCTTCGGCAAGGCGCCGATCTGGCTGGCCCTGTTCCTGATGTCGGGCCTGGTCGCCATCATGGCGGCCTACTACGCCATCGTCGGCTGGAGCGTGGTCCGCTTCCTGCCTCGCGCCACGACTCGTCGCTGGCTGGTCGTGCTGCCCGCGGCCTGGGTACTGATGGAGTGGTTGCGCGGCTGGCTGTTCAGCGGGTTTCCATGGCTCGAGATCGGCTATGCCCACAGCGACTCGCCGCTGGCGGGCTATGCCCCGCTGGGTGGCGTGCACCTGGTGACGCTGGTGAGCGCGTTCACGGCCGGCGCGGTCGTCACGGCCGTGCGCGGCACGCCGCGGGAACGGGCCGTGGCGGTCGTCGTGGTGGCGCTGCTCTGGGCCGCCGGCGCGGCGCTGCGCGAGCGGGCCTGGACGACGCCGGCGGGCGACGAGTTCACGGTCGCCATCGTGCAGGGAGCCATCCCCCAGGACCTGAAGTGGCAGGACGACCACCGCGAGCAGACCCTCGAGCTGTACCGGAGCATGACCGAGAGCGTGCTTGGCACGCGCCTGATCGTCTGGCCGGAGGCGGCCCTGCCGGTGCTCGCCCACGAGGCGGGACCCTACCTGGCCAAGCTCTGGACGGACGCCCAGCGGCACGGCTCCGACCTCATGCTGGGGCTGCTGCGCTACGACGCCGAGACCAAGAGCTACTACAACGGCCTGATGGCGCTGTCGGGCGACAAGGTCGGCTGGTACTTCAAGCGCCGCCTGGTGCCATTCGGCGAGTTCTTCCCGGTACCTAAGGCCGTCCGCAGCTGGATGCGGCTGATGAGCCTGACCTACGTGGACATGACCCCCGGCGCCGACGACCAGCCGCCGCTCGACGCGGCGGGCCAGAAGGTCGGCGTCACCATCTGCTACGAGGATGCCTACGGCTCCGAGCAACTCGGCGTGCTCGACCGGGCGACGCTGCTGGTGAACGTGACCAACAACGCCTGGTTCGGAGACTCCACGGCACCCCACCAGCAGCTGCAGATGGCGCGGTTCCGCGCGCTGGAGGCGGGCCGCTACCTCGTTCGCGCAACCTCCAACGGCATCAGCGGGATCATCGCGCCCGACGGCCGGGTGGTCCGCCGGGCGGCCCAGTTCGCTCCCGAGGTGATGCGCGGCGCGGCGAGGCCTTTCCAGGGCCTGACGCCCTATGCGCGTTCCGGCAACTGGCCGGTGCTGGGGCTGTGCTTCCTGATGCTGGCCGCGGGCGCCCGCTTTCGGCCGCGCCAGGGCACGGTGCGCTGGGAGTAGGCCCGTCCCGGTTGCGCGCCTGGGTTCGCGGGACAGGTCCCGGGTCGGGTATCCTTCCCGGCTATCCCGAACGCAGCCGGCTTCACCATGCAGGAACGCTACGAACCCGCCGCCATAGAGTCCGCCGCCCAGCGGTACTGGCAGGAGCATGCCTGTTTCGAGGTCCGCGAGGACCCGGCGCGGCCAAAGTACTACTGCCTCTGCATGTTTCCCTATCCCAGCGGCCGGCTGCACATGGGCCACGTGCGCAACTACACGATCGGCGACGTCATCGCGCGCTTCATGCGCATGCGCGGCCACAACGTGCTGCAGCCGATGGGCTGGGATGCCTTCGGCCTTCCCGCCGAGAACGCGGCGATGGCCAACGGCGTGCCGCCCGCCCGGTGGACCTGGGAGAACATCGGCTACATGAAGCGGCAGCTGCAGTCGCTGGGCTTCGGCCTCGACTGGTCCCGCGAGGTGGCCACCTGCAGCCCGGATTACTACAAGTGGAACCAGTGGCTGTTCCTGCGCATGCTGGAGCGGGGCATCGCGTACAAGAAGACCGGCGTCGTCAACTGGGACCCGGTCGACCAGACGGTGCTGGCGAACGAACAGGTCATCGACGGCCGCGGCTGGCGCACGGGCGCGCTGATCGAGAAACGCGAGATCCCGATGTACTACCTGAGGATCTCGCAGTACGCGGAGGAACTCCTCGGCGCACTCGATGGGCTGGACGGATGGCCCGAGCGCGTGCGGCTGATGCAGGCCAACTGGATAGGCCGCAGCGAGGGGGTCAACCTGTCGTTCCCCTACGACATCGACGGCGAGCGGGGCGAGCTCAAGGTCTTCACCACGCGCGCCGACACGATCATGGGCGTGACCTTCGTGGCGGTCGCGGCCGAGCACCCGCTGGCGACGCGCGCCGCGGCGCGCGACGCGAAGCTCAAGGCCTTCGTCGACGAGTGCCGCCGGGGGTCGGTCATGGAGGCCGACATCGCGACGATGGAAAAGCTGGGCATGCCCACGGGCCAGTTCGTGTCGCACCCGCTGACCGGCCGCCCGGTCGAGGTCTGGATCGGCAACTACGTGCTGATGGGCTACGGCGAGGGCGCCGTGATGGGCGTCCCGGGGCACGACGAGCGCGACTTCGCCTTCGCCAGGAAGTACGGCCTGCCCATCGCGCAGGTCATCGAGGTCGAGGGCAAGCCCTATTCGACCGAGGCCTGGCAAGCCTGGTACGCGGACTACGGCCGCTGCGTCAATTCCGGCCGCTACGACGGCATGGACTATGCCGCCGCCGTGGACGCCATCGCGGCGGACCTGCAGGAGAAAGGGCTCGGCCGCAAGCAGGTCAACTGGCGCCTGCGGGACTGGGGCATTTCCCGCCAGCGCTACTGGGGTTGCCCGATCCCGATCATCCACTGCGATGCCTGCGGCGACGTACCCGTGCCGGACGAGCAGCTGCCGGTCCGGCTGCCCGAGGAGCTGGTGCCGGACGGTTCGGGCAACCCGCTGGCGAAGACGCCGGCCTTCGTCGACTGCGCCTGTCCGCGCTGCGGCGCTGCCGCGCGGCGCGAGACCGACACCATGGACACCTTCGTCGACTCGTCCTGGTACTACTTCCGCTATGCCTGCCCGGGCAACGACCGGGCGATGGTCGACGAGAGGGCGGCGTACTGGATGCCGGTCGACCAGTACATCGGCGGCATCGAGCACGCGATCCTGCACCTGCTGTACTCGCGTTTCTGGACCCGGGTGATGCGGGACTGCGGGCTGACCGACCAGTCCGAGCCGTTCGCCAACCTGCTGACCCAGGGCATGGTGCTGAACGAGATCTTCTACCGCGACGCGGACGGCGGGCGGGTCAGTTACTTCAATCCGGCGGACGTCGAGATCAGCGTCGACGACAAGGGTGCGCGCACCGCCACGCTGCTCAGGGCCGACGGCCGGCCGGTGCTGTCCGACGGCATGGGCAAGATGTCCAAGTCCAAGAACAACGGCGTGGACCCGCAGGCGCTCGTCGATCGCTACGGCGCCGATACGCCGCGCCTGTTCATGATGTTCGCCTCGCCGCCGGAGCAGACCCTGGAATGGTCCGACGAGGGCGTCGAGGGCGCCTTCCGCTTCATGAAGCGCCTGTGGCGCGCCGTTCACGCGCAGGTCAGCGGCGGTCCGGCGCCCGCGCTCGACCCCGCGTCGCTCGATGACGCCCAGCGTGACCTGCGCCGGCTCGCGCACCAGACGCTCGCCAAGGTGACCGACGACATGGGTCGCCGCCGCACGTTCAATACGGCGATCGCCGCCGTCATGGAACTGCTGAATGCCGTGGGCCGCTTCGACGATTCGTCCGCGCAGGGCAGGGCCGTGTCGCAGGAGGCGCTCGAGCTCGCGGTGCTGATGCTCTCGCCGATCGTGCCGCACGCCACCCACGCGCTGTGGGGCGAGCTCGGCCATGCCGGCGCCCTCGTCGACGAACCCTGGCCCGAGCCGGATCCGGCGGCGCTCAGGCAGGACACCGTCGAGATCGTGGTGCAGGTGAACGGCAAGCTTCGCAGCCGCCTGAGCCTGGCGGTGGGAGCGGACGAGGCGCAGGCCCGGGCGGCCGCGCTGGAAGACGCCAACGTCGCGAAGTTCGTCGGCGACAAGCCCGTGCGCAAGCTGATCTACGTGCCCGGCAAGCTCGTCAACGTGGTGGTCTGAGGTGCGCGTCGCGACCTGCTGCCTGGCCCTGCTCGCCGCCGGCCTGGCGGCTGGCTGCGGCTTCCAGCTGCGCGGTGACGTCGAGCTGTCGGCGCGAATGAAGGCTCCCTATCTCGAGATGACCGACCGCTACACGCCCTTCTACGGGGCGCTCGAGCAGGCGCTCGTCGCGGCGGGCGCCTCGCTGGCGCCTTCCGGGGAGTCCGCCTCCGCGGTCGTGCACATCCATCACGATGAGACCGGCCGCAGCATCCTGACGATCTCGGCGCGGAATACCCCGCAGGAATACGAGGTCTTCTATACGGTGGAGTATTCGGTGAGCTCGGCGGGAGCGGAAATCCTGCCGCGGCAGAAGCTGACCCTGAGCCGCGACTATGCCTACGACGACTCGCTGGTGCTCGCCAAGCAACACGAGGAACGGGACATCCGCGAGTCGCTCGCCCGCGACCTCGCCGCGCTGGTGGCACGCCGCCTGGCGGCGCTGTGAACGGAGCATGATCCCGTGACGCTGCAGCAACCCGGAGCGGCCGGCGTCTCGGCCGACGCGATCGAGCGCTCGGTCTTCGGCATCTTCAAGGTCGGCGTGGGGCCGTCGTCGTCGCATACCATGGGACCGATGCTCGCCGCCCGGCTGTTCGGCGCCGAACTCGCCGCGCGCGGCCTGCTCGAGCGGACCACCGAAATCTTCGTGCGCCTGTACGGATCGCTGGCGCTGACCGGCGCGGGGCACTGCACCGACCGCGCCATCCTGCTCGGCCTGGAGGGGCACGACCCGTCCGGGCTCGATCCCTCGCTGATGCAGCCGACCGTCGCGAGGATACGCGCCACGTCCCGGCTGCGCCTCTGCGGCAGCCACGAGATCGCCTTCGACGAGCCGATGAACCTGCTCTTCCTGCGCGACCAGATGTTGCCGCAGCACGCCAACGGCATGCGCTTCGCGGCCCTCGACGCGGCCGGGGAGACGCTGCTTGCCGAGGAGATGTACTCGATCGGCGGCGGGGCCGTGATCCGCTCCGGCAGCGCCGCGGCCGCCGCGACGACGGCCGCGCCCCAACTGCCCTATCCGTTCACCTGCGGCAACGAGTTGCTCGCGGTCTGTCAGGAGCACGGCCTGGAGGTACACGAGCTGACCTTCGCCAACGAGTGCGCGCTGCGTCCACGGGCCGAGGTCGACGCCGGGCTGGCGCGCATCTGGGAGGTCATGCAGGACTGCGTCCAGCGCGGCTTCATCGCCAGCGGCCTGCTGCCCGGATCGCTGAAAGTCCGGCGGCGGGCGCCGAAGCTGCACCGCGTGCTCGAGACCGAGGCGAAGGCCGGCCGCAGCGACCCGATGGAGTGGGTCAACGCCTGGGCGCTCGCGGTGAACGAGGAGAATGCGGCGGGCGGCCGCGTCGTGACCGCGCCGACCAACGGCGCCGCGGGCATCGTGCCGGCCGTCCTGCACTACTACACGCGCCTCTGTCACGGTGCGGACGAGGCCGGCATCCGGCGCTTCCTGCTGACGGCCGGCGCAGTGGGCCTGCTTTACAAGCGCAATGCGTCGATCTCGGGCGCGGAGATGGGCTGCCAGGGCGAGGTCGGCGTGGCCTGCTCGATGGCCGCGGCGGGCCTCGTGGCGGCCCTGCACGGCAGCAACAGCCAGGTCGAGAACGCGGCCGAGATCGGCATGGAGCACAACCTCGGCCTGACCTGCGACCCGGTCGGCGGCCTGGTGCAGATTCCCTGCATCGAACGCAACGCCATGGGCGCGGTGAAGGCCATCAACGCGGCGCGGCTCGCGCTGCGTGGCGACGGCTCGCACAAGGTCTCGCTCGACCAGGTCATCGCCACCATGCGCCAGACGGGCCGCGACATGGCGGTCATCTACAAGGAAACCTCCCAGGGCGGTCTCGCGGTCAACGTGCCGGAGTGCTGACGGAGGACCGCGGGCCAGGACCCGGCCCGCGGGAACGCCGTGAACCCGTCCCCGGGGGCTGCGGCTCGCCATCCCTGGCTCGCGCGATCCCGCCGAGCCGGGCCCGGTGGGCGTTCAGCGCCGCGCGAAGCGGTCGGTGGCCCGGATGAGTTCGTGGGCGTTGCCGGGCTCGAATGCGGAATGGCCCGCGTCCGGCGTCAGCCGGAAATCGGCCTCGGGCCAGGCACGGTGCAGGTCCCAGGCGGTCATCATCGGGCAGACGACGTCGTAACGCCCCTGGACGATCACGGCCGGGATGTGGCGGATGCGATCGACGTCATCGAGCAGCTGGCTCTCGCTGCGCATGAAGCCGGTATTGACGAAGTAGTGGCACTCGATCCTGGCCATGGCCAGCGCGAACCTGGTCTCGCCCGAGCTCGCGGTGGCCTCTTCGTCCGGGAACAGATAGCTCGTCGAGCCTTCCCAGACCGACCAGGCGCGCGCGGCGGCGAGGGCCGCGCGACGGTCGCTGCCCGTCAGCCGGCGGTAAAAGGCCCGCATGAGGTCGCCGCGTTCCTTCTCCGGGATCGCCCCGATGTAGCTCTCCCAGCGATCCGGGAACAGTGCGCTGGCGCCCTCCTGGTAGAACCACTCGAGTTCCTTTCGCCGCAGCATGAAGATGCCGCGCAGGACCAGTTCCGTGACCCGATCGGGGTGCTTCTGGGCGTAGGCGAGCGACAGGGTGGAGCCCCAGGAACCGCCGAAGACCAGCCAGCGCTCCAGTTGCAGGTGCTCGCGCAACCGCTCCATGTCGGCGACCAGGTCCCAGGTCGTGTTGTTCTCGAGGCTGGCATGCGGGCGGCTGCGCCCGCAGCCGCGCTGGTCGAAGACGACGATCCGGTAGCGTTTGGGGTCGAAGAACCGCCGCGAATGGGCGTTCGCCCCCGCGCCGGGTCCGCCGTGCACGAAGACAGCCGGCTTGCCCCGTGGATTGCCGCATTCCTCCCAGTACACCCGGTGTCCGCCCGGGACCTTGATGTGACCCATCCTGTAGGGCTCGATCGGCGGGTAGAGCTTCCTGCGCCTGCTCGTTGATCCTGCGCGCGTCATGACGGGCTCCTCATCGGTTCCTGTTCGTCCTGCCTCCCGGGCAGGCGCCATGCGCCGTCCCGGCATTCCTCCCGCCCGGGCCGCCAAGCCCCGCCGGGTCCTAGAACTTGTACTCCTCGGCCTTCGTGCCCGCCAGCAGGTATGCGGCGGCCCCGAGTACCGTCGTCCGCGACTTCGTCGCCATCTTTCCCGTGATCCAGTAGGCCGCGTACATCGAATCGAGGCTGATCCCCCGGTCCATCACCACGTAGACCATCTGGTTCGGCGGTGGCGGCGGCACGTGGATGCAGGCGCCGAAATAGGGCACCAGGAAGAACTCGGTGACCTTTCCGGCGTCGTCGAGCTCCAGCGGCACGATGAAGCCGGGAATCCGGACCTCCTGGCCGGCCAGCCGCTCGTTGACGCTGAAGTTCATGACCTGCATCGCCGCGAGCCCGCTGGCCTCGCCGGTGAGGTAGTCGTGCGCCGGGGGCGGCGGCGCGGGGTCGTAGTGCGCCCGTTCGGACTCCGGCACCAGGTCGATCCAGTCGAGCGTCATCGGCGCTGCGGCCGCCGCGCAGGCAATGGTCGCCATGATCGCGGCCATCGGCAGCAGGATCCCGTGCGTCTTCGGGGTCATAGGCGGATGGACAGGCCGTCGGCGAGCGAGTTCCGGTATGCGCGCCAGGCGGGAACCAGGCCGGCCAGCACGCCGGCCGCAATGACGGCGACCCCGAGCGCCAGCTCGTAGCCGCCCGGCGCCGCGCTGCCGATGAACAGCCCGAAGCGCCGGGCCAGCAGCGGCCCGGCGCCCACCAGCGCGATCCAGACGAGCAGGCAGCCCAGCGCGACGCCGGCGGCCGCCAGCAGCGCGGACTCGAGGACCAGCAGCGAGAAGACGTGGGCCGGCCGCGCCCCGACCGAGCGGAGTATCGCCATTTCGCGCCGCCTTTCCTGCAGGCTGGTCAGCAGCGCCGTCAGCATGCCGACCAGTCCTGCCACGACGACGCACGCCGCGACGACGAGCAGTGCGGTATCGGCGACGCCGACGAGCTGCCAGAGCTGGGTCAGGACGACGCCCGGCATGATGGCGGTGAGCGGCTCGCCCCGATATTCGTTCAACGCCCGCTGCATCTGCAGAGTCGCGGTCTTCGACTTCATCCCGACCAGGAAGGCCGTGATCGCGGCAGGCGCCGGAGCGGCAGCGCT
>DATHZW010000390.1:0-2318 GCA_035458405.1 Steroidobacteraceae bacterium
ACGATCACCAGCCTCGCTCCATGGATTCCCCTTGCGCATTTCAGCGGGTCCGTTTCTGGCCGCAAGCAGGCATCTCATCTGGGTTGGCCCTCGCTTGCCCTGGAGGTCTGTGAACGACCCAAAGCAGTCATTCTCAAAAGGCTCAAGGTCCGCCCGGATCGTGGAGTGAACCGGGTCATATGGCGTGTCAACAAGACTCACGATGTTGGGCGCCCAAGTCCGCGAGCTGACGAAACACCTTTCCACTTGTAGGTAAGCATCTGCACCTGGTCCAAGTGCGTGCTTGTCTGCGACGCCGGGAAAGTGCGGGGAGCCCCAGGCAATCAGGCCCGCGCACTCACGAGCCAGGTGCTGGAGGTGGCCCACACGCCATCCTCGCGCTGGAAGGGCGCGATCGCTTCGCGCAGGGCGGCGTCGATTTCCGCCATCTGGTCCTTGGCCTTCTCGGCGGCCAGGCGGAGGGATTCACCCGCCGGACCGATGTCCCGCGCCATTGCCAGAGCGTGGTCGACGTCTTCGCCCATGCACATCGGTGCATCGAAGCGCAAAAATGAAATCTCCGAGAACCCGGCTGCCATGAGCATGTCACTTACCATGTCCGGACCGGCCATGGAGAAGGGGCCCGGGCCACAGGTCACCTGCGTCGTGTCCTTGTCTTCTTCCTTGATGTAGCGCTCGACCACCTGCTGTGCGGTGTAGAAGCAGGGGTTGTCCTGTCGCTTGCGCCACACGCTCATGGCCAGCAGTCCCCCCGGCTTGAGGGACCTGTGAATGTTCTTAAGGGCCCGAACCGGGGACAGGAAGAACATCGTGCCGAAGCGGGAGTACGCCGCGTCGTAGGGGCCGCCCAGGTCCTCTTCCTGCACATCCCGAACCAGTGCTTCCACGCCCACTTGGTTGGAGTCAGCCCGTTCGCGGGTTGCAGCGATGAAGTTGGGGGCGCAGTCGACCGCCGTCACGCTGCCTTCCGGCCCGACGATCTGCGCGAGCTTGACCGAGCTGTCGCCGAAGCCGCAGCCGATGTCGAGGAGCTTCTGTCCCAGCCGGGGCGGGTGGACCTCGAAGAGCTTGGTGCCGTGGAGTCCCAGGCCTTCGATGAGAATCTTCTGATAGCGGCAAAACTTCTCAAAGAGAACCGTGTTCCACGCTTCGATGACCTGGGAGTTTTCAGACATTCCCGGGAGCCTATCACTGGATGGCGAGCCTAGGAAGTTTGGCGCCACGTCTCTGGCATCGGGGGAGACGGGACCGCTTATAGGGGTTGGTGAATCGGTTCATGCCGGAATGGTTGCCCAAGCCGGCTTGATTCGACAGTACTTGTGGTCATCCCTGCTCTGTGACCTTCTGGCCATCTTCGAGCCGATCGCCACCGCGAACGACGATACGCTCGCCCTCCTTGAGTGCGCCGGTCACGGCGACCATATTGCCGCGACCCGTGCCGATGGTGATCGTGACGCGTTCGGCAACGCCGTCACTGTTCACGCGATAGACGTAGCTTCCTTCGCGGCGGATTACGACGGCGTCGCGGGGGACAGCCAGCTCCATCTTGGTGGCCTCCAGGGGCAGCTCAACCTTCACCAGCTGCCCCGGCATGATGATGTCGTTTGCACGCTTCGCCAGATCGATGCGCAACTCGAAGGTCTGTGAAACCGGGTCACCCGATGCAATCAGGGTTCGAACCACGCCCTCGCGGCGCGAACTGTCGCCGACCAGCACGTCGAGGGTGTCGCCCTCAGCGAGCCGCGACTGGTAGCCGATAGGCACCGCCACGCGGATCTCGAGCCTGTCCACGTCGACGAAGC
This sequence comes from Steroidobacteraceae bacterium, assembly GCA_035458405.1. Taxonomy (GTDB): domain Bacteria; phylum Pseudomonadota; class Gammaproteobacteria; order Steroidobacterales; family Steroidobacteraceae; genus SG8-30. Next base: position 1,803 of record DATHZW010000390.1, read on the forward strand.
GCCCGATGACCTGGCCCGGCACGACGTACTCGCCAGCCTGCTTCATGCGTTCCACAAACAGGCCGTCGAAGCGAGCGCGCACGCTCGAGCGTGCAATCTCGTCGTCGAGCTGCCTGATTCGCGCATCGAGGATGGCCATGTCCTTGCGCGCAGTGTCGCGCCTCGACAGCGCCTCGTCGAGCTGGAAGGCCGACACGTTCTGGCTCTCGCGCAGCTTCACGTAGCGCTCGACCACCTTCGCCTGGTAGGCCTCGTTGACGGCCTCGCGCTCGAGCAGGCCCTGCAGTTCCTGGCGCCGTAACTGCAGCGGTCCCCTGTCCAGCCGGGCAATCGACTGCCCGGCCTTGATGCGGGTACCGGGTTCCGCCACCCAGTCCAGTTCTCCCGCGACGACGGCGGTCACGGCGACGTCGTACGTTGAGGTACGCGATCTCGACGTACCGGTCCTGACCCTTCACCGCCCAGAAGCTCACCTGGTAGGTGACGAGGTCGGCGACGGGTGCTCCTTCTGCCTGT
>DATHZW010000391.1:0-6205 GCA_035458405.1 Steroidobacteraceae bacterium
TCACCCAGTTCGTTGAGAACGGCGCCCAGGCGGGTCTTCATGTCGTGTTCGCGGGCCAGCATGCCATCGATTGCATTCAGCGCCATGCGCAGGAAAAGCACTGCGGGCACCAGGGCCAACGCCCAGGATTCGAGCGGAAAAAGGTACAGCGACAGGCCGGTGCCGATCGACAGCAGCAGCGCCAGGAGCGTGACCTGGTTGGCCGTCACGCCGGCGCGGGCCAGGGCGTCCGAAGGCCCGCGCAGCAGCCGCTGGAAAGCCGGCTTGAGGTCGTAGATTGTCGCCATGCAGTGGCTTCCCATCCCCGTCGGCATCTGCTCCAGTCTATACCAGCGCAGTCGGGCCGCCGTGCCGGTCTGCGCTCCATGTCTGGAATGACGCTGCAACGCGCGCTACGCTCGGCTGGTGAACGCCGCCCGCCCCCTCCTTCCGAACTTCATGCCGCGGAGCCGCTGCCCATGGCGGCGCTGATTGCCACCGCCCTGTGGGGGCTCGCCGAGGCGACTTTCTTCTTCCTCGTCCCCGACGTCATCCTGACCGCGATCGCCATCCTCGACTGGAGGCTGGCGCTGGCCGCGTGCCTGGCGGGCGTCGTCGGCGCCCTGGTCGGCGGGGCACTGATGTTTCGCCAGGGCCGGGACCGCTACGAGCGGGTCCAGGCATTCCTGCTGCGGATGCCGGGGATCTCGACCGCAATGCTGCAGAGGGTGGACGACGAGGTTGCGCGGCGACGGCTCATCGCGGTCCTCACCGGCCCCCTGTCCGGGACGCCTTACAAGGCCTACGCCGTGGAAGCCGGCCGACAGCGGCTGCACTTCGGGCGCTTCCTGTTGATCACGATTCCGGCGCGCCTGATCCGCTTCGTGCTGGTCACCTCGGCGGCCGCCTGGCTGGCGCATGCCGCCTTTCCCGGCGTGCCGACCACCTGGAAATTCGCTATCTGGGCCGTCGGCTGGACGGCATTCTACGCGTGGTACTTCCAGGCCATGCGCCGCCGGGCCAGTTAGGCGCCGCTACTTGCCGGGCGTCGCCCCTTTGCGCCGCTTGCCGGTCCCCGCTTTCCTTGCAGCGGCCGCTTTCTTGCGCGGCGCCTTGCGCGCGGGGCTCTTTGCCGGCTTCACGGTCCTGGCCGGCTTCAAGGCGGCCTCGAGCAGGTTCAGGGCGTCGGCCGTGTAGACCGCCAGGTTCTGCAAATGCGGCAGGCTGTCCCGGCAGCCGACGAACGCGAAGGCGAGCCCGTCGGCGTAGCTCTGGCAGGTGATGTTCAGCGCGATGCTGTGGAAGATCATCGAGATCGGATAGCTCGCTTCCATCCGCGCGCCCCGGAAGTACAGCGGCCTGGTGGCCCCCGGAACGTTCGAGACGGTCACGTTGAACATCGGCCGGATGCGGCCGGCAATCGGCGTCAGCATGGTCAGGATGCTGGGGGCCATCAGCATCATGGTGTACTGCATGATGGCCTCGCGCGGCAGCGCCCTGAAATGGGCCTTGGCGGCGCGCGTGGACGCGGCGATCCCCTCCAGCCGTTCGCGGGGATCCTCGATGTCGGTACCCAGGGTGCTGATGATGAAGGTCACCTGCGTGCCGGTACCTTCGTCGTCGGCCGGGCGCACCGACACCGGAATGCCGGCGGTCAGCGACTTGGCCGGCAGCTTGCCCTCGTCGAGCAGGAACCGCCGCAGGGCGCCGCCGCAGATCGATACCACCACGTCGTTCAGCGTGCAGTTTCCCGCCTTCGCGAGCGCCTTGAGACGATTCAGGTCGAACAGCTGCGTCGCGACCCGTCGCTGGCCGCCGATCCGGCCATTCAGCACGGACCTCGGCGCATCGAACGGCAGCTTCATGGCCGGGTCGGTGCCGCCCGGCGTCAGCATCGATGCGAAGCTCCGGACGAGCTGCGGCACCGACCGGACCTGCGAGCCGACCGCGTCCACCAGCGTCTTCATCACGCCGTCCATGGTCGTCGGGGTCGGCGCCGCGCGCTCCTTGCGGACCTGCTTCTCGAGGCTGGGGCTCCAGAAGGGGGGCAGGGTCAGGCTCTTCTGGTAGTCGTCCGACATGCAGCGGGTCAACCGGCGCACTCCGCTGATGCCGTCGATGAGCGAGTGATGCAGTTTCAGGTAGATGGCAAAACGACCGCCTTCCAGGCCCTCGATGAGGTGGAACTCCCAGGGCGGCCGGGTCAGGTCCATCGGCTGGCTGTGCAGGCGCGCGACCAGCTGTCCCAGCTCGCGCTCGCCGCCGGGCTTCGGCAAGGCCGAATGCCGGACGTGATATTCGAGGTCCAGCGTCTCCTGCTCCACCCACGCCGGCCGCGGGTGCGCCAGCCCGGGGCCGCGCAGGCAGTAGTTCCAGGGCGGCATGAACTCCTTCGCCGATCGCAGGTCCGCCACGAGGTCGCGCAGGAAATCCGGCGGCGCGTCCGCGGGAAGGGCGAAGGGCATCAGTCCCGCGACGTGCATCGGCGTGTCGCGCGACTCGACCTGGGTCCAGGTGACGTCGATCGGATTGAGCGGGTGCGTCGTCATGGCAGAACCCCTCTACGGCCCTCCCACAGTGTATCCCGCTCGAGGGTGCCTGCGGCAACGCGGGCGCTGCCTGCGGGCGGAAAGATCATGCGCGGCGGCAACCGCCGCCCTCACTGCGGCGTGAATATCAACTGGCTGGTATCGAAACCGAGGTCCCTGGCGGTGGCGACCAGGCGCTCCAGGACTTCCGGCGGCAGCTGCGGCTCGCGGGCCAGGATCCAGAGGTAGGACGTCGACGGCCCGCAGACCATGGCCCAGCCGTAATCCTGTCGATCGAGGCTGATGATGTTGTAGCCGCCGTAGAACGGCCCGAAAAAGGACACCTTGAGCTGTCCGACATCGGGCGCAGCGGTGAAATAGGCCTTGCCGACGGCCTCGCGCCGCTCGCCGCCGTCGACGGCGTAGCCGCTGTTCATGACCCTGAGGCCGCCGTCCTCGCGGAGTTCGTAGGTTGCCGTAATGCGCTCGAGGCCGCGCTCGAACCGGTGGTCCAGCCGGGCGATTTCGTACCAGGTGCCGAGATAGCGCTGCAGTTCGAAGCCGCTGACCGGCTCGACGCCGGCGGGTGCGCCGGCGCAGCTCGCCAGCAGCGAGGCACAGCAGGCCCATAGCGCGATTCTGATGGCTGCCACGTCCCGGTCTCAGACGTTGAAGCGGAAGTGCATGACGTCCCCTTCCTTGACGACGTACTCCTTGCCCTCGAGCCGGAGCTTGCCCGCATCACGGGCCGCCGCCTCGCCCCTGCAGGCGATGAAGTCGTCGTAGGCGACGGTCTCGGCGCGTATGAAACCGCGCTCGAAGTCGGTGTGGATCTCGCCGGCAGCCTGCGGCGCCGTCGAGCCGCGGTGGACAGTCCAGGCCCGCACTTCCTTCGGCCCGACGGTAAAGAAGGTCAGCAGCCCGAGCAACTTGTAGGCGGCGCGGATCACGCGATTGAGGCCGGGTTCGTCAAAGCCGAGGTCGGCCAGGAACGCGGCCCGGTCCGCTTCCTCGAGCTGGGAAATCTCGGCTTCGATCGCTGCGCAGACCGGAACCACTTCTGCGCCCTCGCCCTCGGCCAGCTTGCGGACCGCATCCAGGAACGGGTTGTCGTGGAAGCCGTCCTCGAGGACGTTGGCGACGTACATGACCGGCTTGGCGGTCAGCAGCGGCAACTCCCTGAGCCGTTGCCGTTCGAAGTCGTCGAGTTCGAGGGAACGGATCGGCTTGCCGGCGTCGAGATGGTCGTGCATGCGCTTGAGGGAATCGCGCCAGCGCGTGGCTTCCTTGTCGCCGGCCTTCGCAAGCTTGTCGGCCCGGGCGCGCGCCTTGTCGACCGACTCCATGTCGGCCAGGGCGAGTTCCGTGTTGATGATCTCGATGTCGGTCACGGGATCAATCTTGCCCGACACGTGCACCACATCCGGGTTCTCGAAGCAGCGCACGACGTGCGCGATGGCGTCGGTCTCGCGGATGTTGGCGAGGAACTGGTTGCCCAGGCCCTCGCCCTTGGACGCGCCGGCCACCAGCCCGGCGATGTCCACGAACTCGACCGTGGTCGGCAGGATCTTCTGCGGCCTGGCGATCTCCGCCAGCAGGTCCAGCCGGGGGTCGGGTACCGGCACCACGCCGACGTTCGGGTCGATGGTGCAGAACGGGTAGTTCTCCGCCGCGATCTGCGCGCGCGTCAGCGCGTTGAAAAGCGTGGACTTGCCGACGTTCGGCAGACCGACGATGCCGCACCTGATTGCCATGTATTACCTTGTTCCGATGCCGGGGCTCAGCCCGGCTGCTCGTCGCCGTCCGTGGACTCGGCCGGGGCCGGCCGCGTGTGCAGCCGGTTCATCACCTTGCCCGGACCGTCGGTCAGAAGATGCGGGAACTCGTGCGCGGCCAGGTCGGCCGCCTTGAGTATCGACTCCTCGTCCTCCGGGCCTGGCCGTCTCAACACGTAGCCGATGACTTCCTCGCGGTGGGCAGGCCGGCCGATGCCGAGACGCAACCTCCAGAAGTCCTCGCCAAGGTGCGTGATCGTGTCCTTGAGGCCGTTGTGCCCGCCCGCGCCGCCTCCCCGCTTCAGCCGCACCGTGCCGGGCGGCAGGTCCAGGTCGTCATGCGCAACCAGCACTTCCTCCGCGGGAATCTGCAGGTAGTCGCACAGCGCCCGGACCGGCGTGCCGCTGCGGTTCATGTAGGCCATCGGCTTGAGCAGCCACAGGTCCCGGCCACCGACGGCGACGCGGCAGGTCTCGCCACCATAACGACGCTCGTGCTTGAAATGGCCCTCGTGGCGGCGCGCGAGCTCGTCCACGAACCAGAAGCCCGCGTTGTGGCGAGTCGCGGCGTATTCGGGCCCGGGATTGCCGAGCCCGACGACGAGACGAATTACGAGACCGGGCATGTCGATCACCCTGCGGAAAACGCCGCCGGAACAGCCGGACCCACCCGTCGGGCGGCCCGGCTGTCACGGCCTGCGTTCCAGCAGGCCTTACTTCTTCGGCTTCGCCGGGGCCGCGCCTGCAGCCGGGGCCGCGCCCGCAGCCGGGGCCGCACCCGCAGCCGGGGCCGCACCCGCGGCCGGGGCCACCTCGGCCACCGCGGCCACCTCGGCCACCGGAGCCGCCTCTTCCGCGCGCTGCATGTGGATCGAAACCACCGCGGAATCGTTGCCGTGGATCAGTTCCGGCAGGTCGACTCCCTCCGGCAGCTTCAGCTCCGAGAGGTGGATGAGCTGGCCGAGGCCCAGCTCCTGCAGGTCGACCTCGACGAATTCCGGCAGGTCCTTGGGCAGGCACAGCACCTCGATGTCGTTGCGCAGGTGGGAAACCACCCCGCCCTGCGTCTTGACGCCGACCGCGGTCGTCTCGTTGACGAAGTGCAGGGGGATCCGCATGCGGATCTTCTCGTCTTCCAGCACCCGCTGGAAGTCGATGTGCAGCACCTGGTTCTTGTAGGGATGGCGCTGCAGGTCCTTGAGCACCGCCGCCTGCTTCTGTTCACCCACCTGCAGGCTGAGGATGGTCGAATAGATGCGCTCGTTTTCGAGCATGAGGACCAGCCGGGCGTGATCGAGAGCCAGGGCACTCGCTTCCTTCCTGCCACCGTAGAGAATCGCCGGGACTTTGCCGGAACGACGCAGGCGGCGGCTCGCACCCTTGCCCTGGTCGTCCCGGAACTCGGCGACGAGTTCGAAAGACGTCTTCATGTTTGTTCACTCCTAATCATGGAACACCGCCCCGCGACCAGGATGCGATGCCCGTCCAGATGGCCGCCGGACCCTCCGGCGACCCCAAAACGGTGCCAGGCACGTGCCTGGCACCTTCAATCCACATACATCGAGCTGACCGACTCCTCGTCGCGGATGCGGCGCATGGTCTCCGCCAGCAAGCCGGCGACCGACAGCACGCGGATGCGATCGCACTTGCGCGCGTCGCCCCGCAGCGGAATGGTGTCGGTCACGACCAGTTCGTCCAGCGCCGACTTGCCGATCCGCTCGACCGCCTTGCCTGACAACACCGCGTGCGTGATGTAGGCAAGCACCTTCACCGCCCCATGATCCTTGAGCGCCTGTGCCGCGAGGCACAGCGTTCCGGCCGTGTCGACCAGGTCGTCGATCAGGATGCAGACCTTGCCGCCGACGTCGCCGATGATGTTCATCACCTGCGACTCGTTCGGCCTCGGCCGCCGCTTGTCGATGA
>DATHZW010000392.1:0-4711 GCA_035458405.1 Steroidobacteraceae bacterium
GATGAAATGTGCGGTGCGGGGGAACATCCGGGCCTCGGCGCAGCACCTGCGGCAGGGCTCACGGGTCCTGGAGCAGCTGATCCAGGACAATGGCCTGATGGTGGTCGGCGCCGAGTATTCGCTGGAAACCGGCGTCGTCGACTTCTTTGACATGGGGCCGTCGATCGAGCCGGTCTGAGCCGGCCTGACGGGCGGGGAAGGGGCTGCACGGATCTGGCGGCCGGGCGTGCCCCGGCTTCCGATGGAGGCAGGGTGGCTGACACGTTGCGATATCCGACGCCGTCGGAGTGGCGGGCAGCCGGCAAGACCGCCCTGCTGGCCGGGCACTCGATCTTCTACCGGTATGCGGGCGGCGGCCCGGAGGCGCTGCTGCTGCTGCACGGCTTTCCGACCGGCTCCTGGGACTGGCATCGGGTCTGGCCCGGGCTGGCACAGCGATTCCGCCTGGTCGCGCCGGATTTTCTCGGGCTGGGCTTCTCGGCCAAGCCGGCGCCGCACGCCTACTCGGTGATGGAGCAGGCCGACATCGTCGAGGAACTGCTGCGCCACCTGGGAATCTTCGAGGTCCACATCCTGGCCCACGACTACGGGGACACCGTGGCGCAGGAACTGCTGGCCCGGGCCGAGGACCGGCAGGGCCGGGAACCGGCCGGGCCCAGGATCCTGTCGCTCTGCTTCCTGAACGGCGGCCTGTTCCCGGAGACCCACAGGGCAAGGCCGATCCAGCGCCTGCTGCTGACGCCACTCGGCCCCCTGCTGGGCCGCCTGTTCGACCAGCGCGCGTTTGCGCGCAGCTTTCGCCCGATCTTCGGTCCGCGCAGCCAGCCGACGGACGAGGAAATCGGGCACTACTGGTCGCTGGTGTCCGAGGGCGGTGGCGAGCGCTCGCTGCATCGCCTGCTGCGCTACATCCCGGAGCGCCGCGCGAACCGCGAACGCTGGGTCGGGGCCATGCAGCATACGCGCGTGCCACTCCGGCTCATCGACGGCGCCGCCGACCCGGTATCCGGCGCCCACATGGCGGCGCGCTACCGGGAACTCGTCCCCCGGGCGGACGTCGTGCTGCTCGACGGGGTGGGTCACTATCCCCAGATGGAGGCTCCGGCCGACGTCCTGCACGAATACCTGGCTTTCGTGGCGGGCGTCGCGGGTCGAACCGGTCAGGTGTGACGGGCCGCCGGGAATCGGCTAGCCTCTACGTCCGCTCTTTCGCCGGGCAGGTGCCGCATGTTGGTCAAGCAGATCGTCGCCGTCCTCCTGATCGTCGCTGGCGCGCTCGGCCTGCTCTACGGCCAGGTGTCGTACACCAGGAAGACCCATGAGGCGAACCTCGCGGGCATCGAGCTTTCGCTGAAGGAGCGGGAGACGGTTCGCATCCCGGCATGGGCGAGCGGCGGCGCGATCGCCGTCGGCACGCTGCTGCTGCTCTTCGGCAGGCGCCGCTGACGGCCAACCCCGCTGTGCCGGCCCCGGGGATGCCGTCGGCCCGGTTGGAAACACGTATTTTGCGGGATAATCGCCTCGGTGAGCCTTTGACGGCAAAGCCGCTGGCGGTTTCGCGAGCCAGCGGGGCACAATGCCGCCGAACCCCATCGCTGGCCAGGACCCGGACGTAAGGACGCATTCGCTGACCATGCCATCAAGACCGCTCTACCTGCAGTCGACGCACCTGGACCTCGTCGCGATGACGCTCGTGCATCTCGAGGCAGAGGCATCCGGCATCAAGGACCTCGCCCTGCTGCTCGGCGTCAGTCCGCCGAAGGACTGGCCGCCGGGCCACTACAGCAGCGAGACCATGCGGTTCTTCCATGAGCGCCTCGCCGCCGAGGGGGCCGACTCGGTCGGCTGGTACGGCTGGTATGCCATCCGCCGCCGCACGGCGTTGCAGGCCGCGGCCCTGGTGGGCGTCGCGAGCTTTATCGGGCCGCCGGACGAATCGGGCACGGTCGAGCTCGGCTTTTCGGTCCTGCCGTCGCTTCGCGGCCAGGGCCATGCCACCGAGATGGCGGACGCGCTGGTGGACTATGCGCTGGCGCAGCCGTCGGTCGAGCTCGTCATCGCGCACGCCAGCATCACCAATCGTCCGGCGATCTCGGTACTGCTGCATTCCGGGTTCCAGGCAGTGGCTCCGGGGCAGCGTCCCGGCACCGCACGCTTTGAACGCAGCGCGCAGGCGGTCCTCGCGGATTCCGAGGCCGAGGATGCGGCGGAGTCGTCCATCGAAGACGACGAGGAATGATCCACGGCCCGATCACCACGCCGCGGCTCGTGCTGCGTTGCTGGGAGCCGCGCGATGCCCCGCTGCTGAAGGATGCCATCGACACCAGCCTTGTCGACTTGCAGCAGTGGATGCCCTGGGCGACCAGCGAGCCATCGCCCGTCGGCTCGCTCGCGGAGCGTATCGGCAAGTTCAGGCATGCCTTTCAATCAGGCCAGGACTGGACCTACGGCGTGTTCGATCGGGACGAGACCATGGTTCTCGGCGGAGCCGGCCTGCATCAACGTACCGAGCCGGGCTGCCTGGAGATCGGCTACTGGATTCGCAGCTCGGCGGCAGGCAGCGGCCTGGCCACCGAAGCGGCCGCGGCGCTGGTCGACGTCGCGTTCCGCGTGCATCGCGTCAAGGCGGTGGAAATACGCTGCGACCCCCGCAATCTCCGCAGTGCCGCCGTGCCGCGACGGCTGGGCTTCAGGCACGTCGAGACGCTGGCAGGCGACCGGGCCGGGCGCGACGGCGTGGCCCATGACACGATGGTGTGGCAGCTCACGGCTCCGGTGGCGGGATGATCCCCGTGACGCCGCCAGCCGCACCGTCCCTGCCTGAAAGGAAGCTCGATGCCGAAGGTCGGAAACGGTAAGCCGCGGCCTGCATCACCAGGCGCGGGCAGGCAGCCGGGTCGGGCGCCGGGCGCGGATGCGGCGGTACTGCTGGGTTCGTCGCGCGGTGACGGCAATACCCGCATGGCGGTGGACCTGGCGCTGGGCGGCACCGCGGTCGAGGTCATCGACCTCAGCCAGCTCGATATCGGCATGTACGACTACGACCATGCGAACGCCTCCGACGACTTCCTGCCGCTGATCGAGCGGCTGGCATCGAAGTCGTTGTGGATCCTGGCGACGCCCGTCTACTGGTACGCGATGAGCGGCCGGATGAAGGTCTTCTTCGACCGCTTGAGCGACCTGGTCACGATTCGCAAGGCCCGCGGGCGGAGCCTCAAGGGCACGACGGTCGCGGTCCTGGCGTCCGGCACGGACACGGCCCTTCCGGAGGGATTCGAGGCGCCGTTTCGCCAGACCTGCGACTACCTCGGCATGCGCTATGCGGGGGCGCTGTACGTCCAGTTCGGAGACGAGCGGGTTCCGGTCCGGGATCATTCCGCCGATGCCGCACGATTCCGGGCGGGCCTGTTTCCGGATGGGGCCATGCGGCCGCCGCGCGGGCCTGCGGCCCGCCCCGCGGTCCGCCTCGAGAAGCCCTCGGCCGCGCGCCGGGCCGAGTTCCTCGCGGCGGTACGGGGCAGCCGCAAGCTCCATGGCCGGTTCGTGTCCCCACCGGCGGATGCGGTGGCGTATGCAGCCTGGCTGAAGCGGCTCCGTCCCGCCAGCCAGGAGGGACACCTGGTCATCGACTCGTCCAGCGGCGACCTGGTGGGCGTCATCAACCTGAGCGAAATCGTCCGCGGTTCGTTCCAGAGCGCCTACCTCGGCTACTACGGCTTCGCGGCGCACGCCGGCAGCGGACGCATGAGCGCCGGCATGCGGCTGGTCCTCAGGCGCGCCTTCACCGAACTGGGCCTGCACCGCGTCGAGGCAAACATCCAGCCGGAAAACGCCGAATCCATCGAGTTGGTGCGGCGGCTGGGCTTCGTGCGCGAGGGCTACTCGCCGCGATACCTGAAGATACGCGGCCGCTGGCGGGACCACGAGCGCTGGGCGCTGACGCGCGAGGGCTGGCGGTCCCGGGGCTGACCTCGCGGTCCCTGCGGCCCGGCCGCTACGCCGCCATCTCCTGGTCGCGCATGCGTCCGACGGTCACCGGGCCGACCCGCGGCCTCGAACTGCCGAGGCGCAAGGTCTCCCGGAAACCCTGCGCGAGGCACTTCGCAAACAGGTCCGATCGGGTGATCGCGGCCGGGTCGTAGTTGACGCTGACGCAACCGCTGCCGCCGATGGACGCCATGGTGAACATCGCGGCCACCCCGGGCGCCGGGCCGAAAGTGTAGGACTTCAGGATCCTGGCGCCGGCGACGTAGGTCGGCCCGGCGGGACCCTGGAGGAAACCACTGGCGAGGATATCCGGACGGGGCGTCGAGCTGGCCAGCGCGCGGAGCATCGATCCGGGCAGGCGGGCCAGCACCGGCGCCATCATTCCCATTGTTGACATCGCGGGCTCGACGCGGCCCTGGTGCACGATGCGGCTGATCAGGGCCAGGCGCTCTGCCGTGTCCTTCACCGCGAGCGGCGCGGCGACCAGGATGGCGCCGAAGTGATGCTCCGTGGCGGCATCGCCGGGCCGGCGGAACGCGACCGGAATGGCCATCGGCAGGTCCTCGACCGGCTCACCCATCGCCTCGTGGTAGCGTCGCAGCGCCGCGGCAACGCAACCTAGATAGACGTCGTTGACGGAAGCATCGACGATCCCGCCGGTGCGCTTCAGGTCGCGAAACCCGACCTCGAACGCCGCGCAGCGCCGCCTCAGGCTGCGACCGGC